>CAUWNO010000001.1:0-38194 GCA_963559965.1 uncultured Lachnospiraceae bacterium
ATATCGGCATACAGCTGTATCCCTGCTCAGACGGCTCTTCTGTCCCGTTTATTTCGTCTCCAGAAGCTTTTCCACGCTGACAAGCTTTACGCAGAGGACAAAGAGATCTGTAGCCACTGCAAGCTCTTCTGTCGTCGGGAATGAAGGAGCAATACGGATGTTGCTGTCCTTCGGGTCCTTTCCATACGGATATGTCGCGCCTGCGCCTGTCATCACAACGCCTGCATCCTTGCATTTTGCTACGATTGCCTTCGCGCAGCCTTCCATCGCATCGAAGGAGATGAAATATCCTCCCTTCGGACGAATCCAGCTTCCTATCTCCAGTCCTCCCAGCTCTCTGTCAAGAGTATCGAGAACAGCCTCAAACTTCGGGCGCATAATCGCCGCATGCTTACGCATATGCTCATGAATTCCATCAATATCTTTGAAGAAACGCACATGGCGAAGCTGATTTACCTTATCGTGTCCAATCGTCTGTATTGTCAGCTGTCTCTTGATATCCTTCAGGTTGTTCGGAGAAGTCGCGATGCACGCCACTCCGGAACCCGGGAAGCTGATCTTCGACGTAGAACAGAATTTATATACAATATCCGGATTTCCAGCCTTCTCGCACTCGCCGAGAATCTCAATCAGGAAGTCCTGATCGTCGTCATAGAGATGATGTACGCAGTATGCGTTATCCCAGAAGATACGGAAATCTTCTGCCGCCGGTTTCAGACGGGCAAAACGGCGAACCGTCTCATCAGAATAGGTAATGCCCTGCGGATTGGAATATTTCGGCACGCACCAGATACCCTTTACAGCCGGATCTGAATTTACATACTCTTCTACCATATCCATATCCGGTCCGGTCGGCGTCATCGGAATATTGATCATCTCAATACCAAAATATTCGGTAATCGCAAAATGACGATCGTATCCAGGTACGGGACAGAGGAATTTTACCTTATCCAGCTTACACCACGGCGTACTTCCCATAATTCCGTGCGTCATAGCTCTCGCTACGGTATCGTACATCACGTTCAGGCTGGAGTTGCCGTAAATAATAATCTTATCCGGAGAAACCTCTGACATCTCGCCAAGAAGCTCTTTCGCCTCCTTCACGCCATCCAGAACGCCGTAATTGCGGCAGTCTACTCCCTCCGAATCCTTCAAATCCGCTTCACTGTTCAATACGTCCATCATATGCATCGACAGATCCAGCTGTTCTGCGCTCGGCTTTCCTCTCGACATATCCAGATGCAGATTCCGGGACTGTACTTCACGGTAACTGCTCTCCAGCTCTGTCTTCAGCTCAAGCAGTTCTTCTTTGCTCATTTCGCGGTACGGTTTCATAATCTTCCTCCTCTTGCTCTTTTCTCTGTAGCAGATTATCCCTTTTTCCCGTGTTTGTCAAGAAATTTTTTCTTCCTCTCCAAACACTTCTTTTACAAGACGATGATACTCCTGCCAGGTCGGATGATCCTGAAGCTCGCTCAGCGCCGCGTCAATCGAGCGGTACATCCACGCATGCATATTCTTATCCTTCTCATTAAAGCGCTCCCAGACCTTATCGCCGATAATGCACTGATCTCTGTAGATCGCACGGAGATTGGAAAGCTTATCCGCAAGAGCCAGCATTTTTGCGTCTCTGTCCGCCTTTGTCTCCAGAAAAGTAATCGTCTCCTGCTTCCGCGTCTTCCATGTAAGCTCCGGCGGAAGTCCCCTTCTCTTATCTTCGCTTTCATTCATCACCAGATCTGTGATTCTTCTTCCAAACCTTGCAAGAAGTTCTTCGCGCGTAGCCTCCGTATCCTCCAGCACGTCGTGAAGCACGGCGGCAGCCATAATCTCCTCATCGTCCGTCATCGCCGAAACAATAGCCGCAGCCTCTATCGGATGCACGATATAAGGAACGTTCGTCCCTTTCCGCGTCATGCCCGAATGAGCCTTTGTCGCAAATATAATCGCATGATCCAGAAGTGTCAACGTCTTCTCCATTTGCTCTCTCCTGTAATCTTCCCCGTTTTCGTCCTTCTATGCATATACGCGCAGTACCGAAGCCGCATCTCTTACAATAGACATCTCCGTAAGAATCCGAAGCGCGTCTCTGAAGTGACGCTCCACTACACAATCTGTAATTACGACAAGCTCTGCCAGACCGTCCGCCGCGCTTTTCTGTATCACCTGAGCGATACTTACATTATTATCTCCGAATACGGAAGCTATACCTGCCAGCACACCGGGCTTGTCCTCTACCTGAACACGAAGGAAATATCTGTTCTTTCTCTCCTCCACCGGCTTCACACGCAGGCTCTTATAGCAGGTACAGGTAATGCGCCCTGTACTTCCCGCCTGCAGATCTCTTGCTATCTCAAAGACGTCTCCCATCACAGCGCTTGCCGTCGGAAGCTTGCCTGCCCCTCTTCCAAGAAACATCGCGTCGTCTACAGCGTCTCCATGCACAAAAACAGCATTAAACGCATCGTTGACGGAAGCAAGCGGATGATCTTCCGGAATCAGCATCGGATACACGCCGACCTCCATGCCGTTCTCTGTATTCCTTGCCACACCGAGAAGCTTAATCACCATATGAAGCTCTGCCGCATAGGCAATATCTGCTGCCGAAATCTTTGTGATTCCTTCCGTATAAACGTCCTGAAAAGTCACTCTGGAATTAAAGGCAATCGACGCCATAATCGCTACCTTGCGCGCCGCATCGTACCCTTCAATATCCGCCGTCGGATCTGCCTCGGCATACCCAAGATCCGTAGCCAGAGCCAGAGCCTCGTCAAATTCCATATGATCGGCGCTCATACGCGTCAGGATATAGTTCGTCGTGCCGTTTACGATTCCCATAACCTCGGTAATATGATTTGCCGCAAGACACTGCTTCAGAGGACGGATAATCGGGATTCCTCCTGCCACAGCAGCCTCGAACATCAGATCGCAGCCATGCTCTGCCGCTGTGTCCAGCAGCTCGCGTCCGTACTCCGCCAGAAGATCCTTATTCGCCGTCACAACATGCTTTCCCGCACGCAAAGCCTCCAGAATACAGGTTCTTGCCGGTTCAATGCCGCCCATTACCTCTATGACAATCTTAATCTCCGGATCCTCCACGATCTCCTGCCAGTTGTCTGTAAAAAGAGAGCTGTCCACGCCTTCCCTCTTCTTCTTTGTATCACGCACCAGAATCTTCTTAAGCTCTACAGATACTCCAAGCTTTCTGGGCATCTCGTCCTTCTGCCACTCAAAAATCTGACATACTCCGCTTCCCACGGTTCCTGCGCCCAGAAGCGCAGCTTTTATTACTGAAACATCGCTCATTGTCTTATCACCTCTTACCGTTTTAAACAGACTACTGTATCAGTGTACTATGATTTTAAAAGACTGTCAAACCTGAAACTCCGTCATACAGTGCCGGAATCTGAGGGGCAGAAGCTTCTGCTGACAGGCAGGGTTCCGCCTCTCTTCAATCGCAGCGCTCTCGCAGAAAGCTTTCCACATCATCTGAAAACCTCTCTCCTGCGGATGGCGTTCCAGATAAGCCTGCGTAAGAAAGGAAGCGTCCGCCAAGAAAAATCCGCCTCCTGCCCTGTGAACAGCCGCCTGCGCCCTTTTTTTATCATGTATAATCCAGTTTTCCCTGAGAAAACGGTCAGCAAAATGCGGAGCAATCAAAGAAAGAACATCATAAGCCGGTTCTATCTGCGCATAGAGTACCTGATTTTCCAGCTCCTCAAAGCGGAGAAAGCCCATCATACGGTGAGCCTCATGCCATGCCTTCTGCCGAAGCTTCATCACAAGCGACACGGACGGGTCCTGCAGGCAGTGGACTGCTCTGTGACCGTCTGCCATGGAAAGCCCTCTGACAATCAGCCTGTATACCGCATCCGCCCTTTCTCTTTCCGGACAGGCAGACGCAAAGCAGACTGCTTCTTCTGCCTCCCGCCCCATACGGTGTGCCACAGTTCTCAGAACCTTCTCCGCCTTTACAAGGTCTGTCCGGACTGTCCTGCAGCTGCAGAAAAGCTCCATGCTGTATCCTTCTTCCAAATCCAGCCGGACGTTCTCGTGTCCGAGACCGCTGTCCCACGCGTCGTAGACGCCTGTCAGAATCCCGTCAAGACTGTCCGCACACAGAAATACCGTAATCATATCCTTCCCTCCCGTTCAGAGGCTCTCTGTCATCAAAAAGCGAAAGCTGGCGGTATGTCACGCCGCCCTGAAGCTGAGGCGGCAGCTTCTCCGGAACGCCCAGAAGATTCCTCGTAATAAAATCCTCGTCCATGCGCAGAGGATACATCGTCTTCCCGCGGCAGGTAATAAAGTAAACTGCTCTTTTCAGGACGACGCCCATACGCTTCAGATCAGAAAAATCAAGGCTTCCTACCCTCCTTGCCTTCACAATGCGCTGCGCCGACTTTACACCCAGTCCCGGAACGCGGAGAAGCTGGCGGTAAGAAGCCCTGTTGATCTCAACCGGAAACTCCTCCAGATGACGCAGCGCCCAGTCGCATTTGGGATCGAGGACAATATTGAAATTCGGTCTGTCCTCCGATAAAAGCTCCGACGCTTCAAAGCCATAAAAGCGGAGAAGCCAGTCCGCCTGATAAAGCCTGTGCTCTCTTAAGAGCGGCGGTCCTCCCGGAGGCGAAGGAAGCAGGCTGTCATCATTCACCCGCACAAAAGCTGAATAGAACACGCGCTTCAAATCAAATTTCTGATAGAGGGCTTCCGCTACCGAAATGATCTGAAAATCATTCTCCGGCGTAGCACCGATGATCATCTGTGTCGACTGTCCTGCCGGAACGAAGCGCGGCGCGCTCCGGTACAGAGCCAGCTCCTCCCGGTTCTCTTCCATACGGTTCTGCATCTGACGCATGGGACGCAGGATTTTTTCTCTCGGCTTGCAGGGCGCAAGCCGCTTTAATCCTTCCGCCGTCGGAAGCTCCAGATTGACGCTCATACGATCTGCCAGAAAGCCCGTCTTCTCAATCAAAACCGGGTCTGCGCCCGGAATCGCCTTGACGTGAATATAGCCTCCAAAATGATATTCCCTCCTGAGCTTATAAAGAGTCCTGTATAAAAGTTCCATCGTGTCATCAGGACTTCTGAATACGCCGGAGCTTAAAAACAGTCCTTCAATATAATTCCTCCGGTAAAATTCCATCACAAGAAAACAGACCTCGTCCGGAGTAAAGGACGCTCTGGGCACGTCGTTCGTACAGCGGTTCAGGCAGTAACGGCAGTTAAAAATACACTCATTCGTAAACAGGATCTTCAAAAGAGAAACACAGCGTCCGTCCGCCGTAAAACTGTGGCAGATTCCCGCCTCCGTACAGTTTCCCATTCCATTTCCTGAATTTCCCCGCGAAACACCGCTCGATGTGCAGGCTGCGTCATACTTGGCAGCGTCTGCCAGAATCTTCAGTTTCTCCATAAGCGTCATCTTTCCCGCTTCCCGCAGCTCCATGATACGTCTTCCTTTCGCTGATACAAACATACGTTCAGAACATTTGTTTGTATCAGCATAACATAACTTTTATAAAAAAGCAAGAAAAAGGTATGCCGACCCAAACGGATCCTGCATACCTTTTTCTCTTTATTTTGACTCTTCTATCAAATCGTCCTTGCCTACCGGAAGAATCGCCGCAAGGAACATGCCGACTACCGCTGCAAGAGCAAGACCGGAAATGCTGACCGTTCCTTTCACAGGAATACTGTCACAGCCGATTCCAAGCACGAAAATCAACGCTGCAATCATCAGATTCCGGCTGTTGCCGAAATTCAAACGGGAGTTAATCAGAATCCGGACTCCTACGGAAGAAATCATTCCGTACAGAACAATACTGATTCCACCTGTTACAGGACTTGGAATACTTGTAATAATTCCGCCAATCTTTCCGAAAAGTCCGAGCACCATCGCAAATACGGCTGCGATACGGATTACAGACGGATCATAATTCTTTGTTACAGCCAGAACTCCCGTATTCTCTCCGTAAGTCGTGTTAGCCGGACCGCCGAGAAGACCCGCCAGCGCCGTGGCAAGACCGTCTCCCAGAATCGTTCTGTGAATACCCGGATCAATCATAAAGTTCTTTCCTACAACCGCGCTGTTCGTCGTAACGTCACCCACATGCTCGATCAGAGTTACAAGGGCTATCGGCGCGATTGCGAGAATCGCATCCGCCTTGAACACCGGCATACAAAGCACCTGCGCCATGATATCCTGATCAAGGAAAGACAGGGCGTGCGCCTCACGCATCGGCGTCATATCGATAAATCCCATCGGAATGCAGACAAGGTATCCTACAATAATCGCAAACAGGATCGGCATCAGATTGTAAATTCCTTTTGCAAAGACGGAAATGCAGATCACCGTCGCAAGAACAAGAACTGTAACAAGGACCGCCTTCATACTGAATTCACCGTTCCAGTAAAAAGCAGAGTTAATTGCCGAACCGGAAAGGCGAAGACCGATAACGATAATGATAGGTCCCGTCACAATCGGAGGCAGGAGCCGGTTGACCTTCTCGTAACCTATCAGACGAATCAGCGCCGCAAAAACAGCGTAGACAAGTCCTGCCACGATAAGCGCTCCTTTTACCGCCGCGAGCTTTTCCAGATAATCCGGATCGCCCATACGGGAATCTCCGATAATTGCCGCAATTCCTCCGATAAAAGCAAAGCTGGATCCAAGAAAAACAGGAACCTTTCTCTTTGTCACCAGATGAAATAAAAGTGTGCCGATACCTGCGCAGAACAGCGTAATCGAAGTATTCAGACCTGTCAGAGCCGGAACAAGCACCGTCGCTCCAAACATGGCAAGAACGTGCTGAAGTCCCAGAATCAGCTTCTGACCTGTTGTTTTTTCCATATCCATATTTCTTCCCCTCTCATTTGTACAGAAGGCGGAACTCACTCTTCGTCCCGCCATTCTTTTTTCTGTCTGAACCCGTCTTTCAGCTGAAATCTGCCTTCAGATAACGGTTCCTGATCTTGTGGAACTCTCCTGCGTCTGCCGCCTGTGCAAAAGCCGGGTCCATCGGAATTCTTCCCAGAACCTCAAGCTTCTCTTCTCCTGCAATTTCATCAAGATGACTCTCGCCGAAAGGATAAAGTCTCTTGCCGCAGTCCGGACATTCCAGATAGGAATAATTCTCTACCACGCCTTTTACAGGTATCTTCATCTGATCCGCCATGCTCAGAGCCTTCTTTACGATAAGCTGCACCAGATCCTGCGGAGACGTCACAATGACAATCTCGCTGACCGGAAGAGACTGGAATACCGTCAGCGGCACATCGCCTGTTCCGGGCGGCATATCTACAAGCAGAAAATCCAGATCGCCCCAGATTACGTCTGTCCAGAACTGCTTTACAATATTTGCAATAATCGGACCTCTCCAGATAACGGGTGTATCCTCTGTGGGCAGCAGAAGATTCATGGAAATAACCTTGATTCCGTTTTCCGTAACTCTCGGCTCGATTCCCATATCCGACCCCTGCGCCGGACCGTGGATTCCGTACATTCTCGGAATAGAAGGTCCTGTAATATCCGCGTCAAGAATACCTACCTGATATCCCTGAGCTGCCAGCTCGTTGGCAAGGGAGGCTGTCACCATCGATTTTCCGACTCCGCCCTTTCCGCTGACTACTCCTATCACACGGCGAATACAGCTGTATTCATTGGCTTCTACCTGAAATCCAGCTGGTTTTTCCTTGCTGGGACATCCCTCACAGCTTGTTTTGTCGCAGCTGCTGTTGCTGCATCCTCTCTCTGACATCTCTTTTCCTCTTTCCTTTTTGATATTGATTTCTCATTTATTTCAGCCAGCCGCGCAGAAAAACTCCTGCGCAAAACTGTCTTTTTTACTCCATTTCTCTTGTAACATCCCGAAGCCATATTTTTTTGCGGTAGCGCCAGGTCGTAATCGGCACTTTCACAATCTCGTCTGACAAAAGAATTACGAAAACCGCCTTAACACCCCAGTGAAGCCAGAATGCCGCGATAAATCCAAGGAAAATGGAGAAGCACCACATTCCTATCACATCTACGAAAAATCCAATCTTCGTATCGCCTCCGGCGCGGAATACGCCTACGACAAGCGTCGAATTGTAGGACTGGAAAATCGCATAGTAGCAGACTACAAAAAGCATGAAATTCAGATATTCCTTCGCCTGCGCCGAGATTGTCATGCCTCCCACGATAAATCCTCTTGAGAAGAAGAGAACTGCGGCGGCTGCCAGCGTAATACCCACGCTCAGCCAGATAAATTTGCGCGCATAAATCTCTGCAAGCCGAAGCTTTCTCTCTCCGATTGCCTTTCCTATCATAATCGATGTGGCTGCGGCAAGACCGAAGCCTACTACCATAATCAGCTGCCTCGATACCTGAGCCACTGAGTTTGCCGCCACCGCAGCGCTTCCCAGATGTCCGATAATCGCCGCGTTTGCCGACATACCGAGTCCCCACATCAGCTCATTTGCAATCACAGGGGAAGAAAATATCACAAAATCCTTCAGAAGAAGCTTCTTAAAATGGAAGAAATCTTTCAGGTGAAGGCGAATCGGATTTCCCTTCCAGTTCATATAGATTCCCACAATCAAAAGCTCCACAAGACGGGCAACAAGCGTAGCCCACGCCGCTCCGCGCACACCCATGGCAGGAACTCCGAAAAGTCCGAAAATCAGAATTGCATTTCCCACAATATTTACAAGAAGAGAAATAAAGTATGTACAGGTCGCAACTACCACACGCTCCACACTTCGCATGAGATTCAGATAAATCATCGTAAACGCCACGGGAAGGTAAGACCAGGAAACAATCCGCAGATATGCGATTCCTTCCTGAATCACAGGCTCTTCATTTGTAAAAATCTTCATCAGCTGCCGCGGCATAATCTGAGCCGCCGCAAGAAACAGAACTCCCACACACATGGAAAAAACAAGTGAAATGGCGAAGACACGTTCTATCGTGCGCACGTCGCGCCGTCCCCAGTACTGAGCCGTCAGAACGGACGCTCCTGAGGTCAGTCCGAAAAAGATCAGGTTCATAATAAACTGAACCTGTCCCGCCAGAGAGGAACCTGAAAGGGCTGTCTCCCCTACTTTGCCCAGCATCACCACATCGGCAGTGGTAACGCCTACGTTGATCAGATTCTGCAGCGCCATAGGAATTACAAGGGCGAGCGCCATCTGATAAAATGCGCGGTTTTCCGCTGTCGTCAGTTTCTTATTCTGTTCCATATTTCAAACATACACTCCTAAAATTTTTCTCCCATTCTGTAAATGACTATTCTCTCTTTTGACAGATCTCTCCCCGTATCACAAATTCCTCCGCCAATAATTACAATATTCATAGCGTTCTCTCTATTTTCTTCAGCGAAAGCGATTGGTCTCAAAATGTTCCATCGTCTTCAGGCAATTCAGAATCTGCCTGTACTTTTCTTTTTCCGTCCCCTTCTGGAGCACAATGTCCAGAGAAGCGGCGATACTTTCCAGAAGCTGATCGTCAGCACAGCCATCCCATGCTAAAAACAATTCCAGCTTGTCCGCAAGCGTCTCCGCGTCAAGGAAGCGAAGGAGCATCGGATTCATCTGCGTCGGCTCCTCCACCTTCTCGAAACGATATTTCTGTTCTGCGTCCGGATACTTTTCCCGATCTGTCTCGCTTATAAATTCCTCATAGTCCCGTACCCAGATCTCCTCGTCTCCGTAAAGCGCCTGATAAACGACCACCTTCTTTTCTGTTTCGGCGTCCTTTGCCAGCGCCGTAATCTGGTACAGTCCTCCCTTAAAATGACGGTAATATTCGCCTGGTCTTACCTCTCTCATGCAAAATCCCCCTTTTTACATCAGCCTTTTTGAGCCGTTTCCTTTTCCTTCAGCCGATAGTGCATCCACTCCCGCAGCAGCGTATAAAGTACCGACACCGCCGGAATAAACACAAGCATTCCTATGATTCCCATAAGACTTCCTCCGACCGTCACGGCAACAAGAACCCAGATAGACGGAAGACCGACAGAATTGCCTACCACATGCGGATAGATGAGATTGCCTTCTATCTGCTGCAAAAGCAGGAACAGCGCCACAAAGGCTAAAGCCTGCACCGGACTGACAACAAGAATCAGAAACGCCCCGACCGCACAGCCGATAAACGCTCCGAATATGGGAATCAGTGCCGTAAAAGCTACCAGAACGCCCACCAGCAGCGCATATGGGAATCTTAAAATACTCATCGCTATAAAAAACATCGTTCCCAGAATCACTGCCTCCAGACACTGTCCGGAAATAAAACTGGAAAACGTTCTGTGACTCAGCGAACAGATATGGAAAATCCATGCCGCCTGACGTCTGGAAAATACAGCCGTCATCAGCCGCTTTGCCTGCTCCGCAAGCTTTTCCTTCTGAAGAAGAATGTAGCATGCAAAGACAAAGGCAATAAAAAAGGTAGATACCGCGCTCACAATGCCCTTCGCTACAGAAACCGTCGACGACAGCACGTTTCCCGCTCCCATCTGAAGCAGGCTGAGCGCCTTCTGAATCATAGAATCCCAGTTGATCTCCAGATTGTCAAGCCACTCTGTCACTTGCGCATTGTCACGGAAGATATCCTCCAGCCAGATCTGCGCTTCCGGAAGAGCCTTTTCCAGCTGCTTTCCAAGACTCATCAGCGTCGCGCTCAGCTCCGGCACAACGACGAAAATCACGATGCTGATTACGGCAACGACAAGAATGATGGAAAGGACAAGGCTTAAGGGCCGCGCCAGCTTTTTCTTCCATTTCTTATCCTTCTCCTCGCCGAAAAGGCGGTTTTCCAGAAAATGCATAGGCACATTCAGTAAAAAAGCAATCGCTCCTCCCAGAACAAAGGGGAAAAAGATTCCCCAGACGCCGCCAAGCGTTGCCAGAACCACGTCGAACCTCTGCACTCCCACAAGCAGGAGAACCGTAAAGGTAATCAGCAGCATTAATTTTTTCATATTTTCACGATCCAGATTCACCGTCTCACTCCTTTGTATACGGGGCTAAAACTTAGAAATAAACAAGCTCCTCTTCCGGCTTTTCAGCCGATTTCAGCGCCTTCGTGTAAAGAACCGGTCCCTCTTCGCCGGAATATTCCTGACGCTCTTCCACGCGGACCTTTGCCGTCACAGTCAGCCACTGACCATTTTTCAGTTTATCCACATTCTGGCTCCTGCACAGAAAACCTAAGAATACCGTATCGTCCGCACAGCAGGTCATAGCCTGACGGCCCGGCACAAAATATCCCGGAGTCATCCGCCGGGGCTTCATCACCCGCGCCTTGAAGCGAATCGTCTTTCCCTCATAATGTTCGGGATGATCCATCGCATCTACATACCAGATTCCGTAATCGATATCTGCAATATCTATAATCTCTGCATTCAGGTCGAAGGGAAGCTCCTCCTCGTACTCAAAAAGCTCTCCGCCCTCTTTCTCAAACTCCACCTGAGCCCTCGGATTTACCGCACGGATATTTCTCTTGTACGATCCCGCCTTTGTTCCTTCTACACAGCGGTTGAAAATCACCAGATCCGAATCCTGCGCCATATCCATAAAGAGAGATTTCATGTTCTGCATATAGAGATCGAAGGTTCCTGCATCAACAAGCGTAATACCCTGTGCCGGAAACCAGCCTCTCGGAAGCTGCATTTCGCGGAAGAGCTGCATTCCCCACATTCCATTATACTCTATCATGACCTGTGTCGGCTTATATTTTTTTCTGCATTCCTCCAGAAATTCAGGCGTAAAGTCCTCTTTTTCTTCTACATTTACCAGAACAGTATCATAAGATTCCAGAATATGGAGATCGTACTCCTCCTCACCCTCCTCGCAGGCGATAAGAAGCGTCTTTCCTCCGTCTGAAAAATAGGGATCTGACAGGGTTTCCTGAATAAACGATGTCTTTCCGCTCTCCAGAAAACCGTTTACCATGTAAACAGGTACTTTATTCATTATGCTCATAGCTGCATCCCCTATAAATGGAAAAGCTCTTTGAGAGCCTCCTCGTTAAGCCCGGAGCCAATCACGCAGAGACGTCCCGTATAATCGGCGCTTCCCTGACGAACTTCATGCTCTTCCGGAACAAAATCAAACTGCATCCAGCTTCCGTCTGTGTTCTGAAGAATTCCCTTCGCCCGCAGAATAACGCCATACTTCTCCGAGCTTCCCAGCTCTTCCAGAATCACATCCAGTTCCTCTGCACTGTAGCGCCGCGGCGTCTCTGCGCCCCAGCTTGTGAACACCTCGTCTGCATGGTGATGGTGATGATGATCGTGGTCATGATGGTCATGATCATGACAACCGCAGGTGCAGTCTTCTCCGTGCTCATGATGATGCTCATGGTCGTGATCGTGCTCATGGTCATGGCAACCGCAGGTGCAGTCTTCTCCATGCTCATGGTCGTGTTCATGGTCATGGTGATGGTCATGGTCTTCCATGGAAAGCTCTGCATGACGCATAGCCTCCAGAATCTTCTCCCCGTCCAGTTCATCCCATGGCGTCGTGATCATCGTTGCCTGTGCGTTGCGGCTGCGCAGCAGTTCTACCGCCTCCGCAAGCTTTTCTTCCGTCATGCTCTGGGTCCGGCTCAGCACAATCGTTCCCGCATGTTCTACCTGATTGTTGAAAAACTCTCCGAAGTTTTTCATATACATCCGGCATTTCTTTCCGTCTACAACTACGATGGAGCTGTCGATATGAACGTCCATAGAGCCTGCCACATTTTCCACTGCCTTTACGACGTCGGAAAGCTTTCCTACTCCCGACGGCTCGATGAGAATTCTGTCAGGCGCATAGGTATCAAGCACTTCCTTAAGAGCCGTTCCGAAATCTCCCACCAGAGAACAGCAGATACAGCCGGAATTCATCTCATTTACCTGAATTCCCGCTTCCTTCAGGAAGCCGCCGTCGATACCAATCTCTCCAAATTCATTTTCAATCAGAACAATCTTCTCTCCCTGAAATACTTCTTCCAGGAGCTTTTTTATTAAAGTTGTCTTTCCGGCTCCAAGGAAACCGGAAATAATCGTAATCTCTGTCATAATTCTTCTCCTTTTTTGTCAGTCATCTCATTTTTTCGGGAATAAGACAGGAGCGCCGTCTGCAGTATCCCTGCATCCGGGCGCCCCGAATTCATCTCTTCTTATGCAATCTTGCTCTTTGCAACCTCAGCCAGAGTTGCGAATCCTGCCGGATCGTTTACTGCCATATCAGCCAGTACCTTACGGTTCAGCTGAACCTCAGCCAGCTTCAGACCATACATAAATCTGCTGTAGGACAGTCCGTTCATGCGTGCTGCAGCGTTGATACGTGCAATCCACAGCTGACGGAACTGACGCTTTCTCTCTTTTCTTCCTGCGTAAGAGCTTGTCAGCGCTCTCATCACAGACTGCTTTGCCACACGATACTGCTTACTTCTTGCTCCTCTATAGCCCTTAGCGAGCTTCAATACTCTGTTATGTCTCTTCTTAGCGCCTAAGCCGCCTTTAATTCTTGCCATTTCTTCTTTCCTCCTTGAAATTCCTCGATTCTGCGATAATCTGTATCAGCTTCTGCTTACAGATACGGAAGAATCTTCTTCATGCTCTTTACGTTAGTAGCATCCGTAATTGTAGCTTTTCTGAGATTTCTCTTTCTCTTCTGAGATTTCTTGGTTAAGATATGGCTCTTATAAGCTTTCATTCTCTTGAGTTTGCCTGTACCTGTCACTTTGAAACGCTTTGCAGCAGCTCTGCTTGTCTTAATTTTTGGCATTTTATATATTCCTCCTATCCTAGTCTGCTTGTCAATTTTTATAAAATCATTCCCGCCCAAGGCGGTCGATTCTCAAATCCTACTGACGCTTCTCTGTCAGAAACATCATCATCTGACGTCCTTCCATCTTCGGAGCCTTTTCCACTACCGCAATATCGGACATCTTTTCTGCGAACACATCCAGAATCTGCTTTGTCTTCTGTACGTGCGCCATCTCTCTTCCGCGAAAACGCAGAGTGACCTTCACTTTATCGCCCTTCTGAATGAACTTCCTGGCCGCTCCCACTTTCGTGTTCAGGTCATTCTCCTCAATATTCGGTGATAAACGAACTTCCTTAATCTCAATAGTTTTCTGCTTCTTCCTGGCTTCCTTCTCTTTTCTTGCCTGCTCATACTTAAACTTGCCGTAGTCGATAATCTTACATACCGGCGGTTTCGCTGTCGGCGCAATCTTTACCAGGTCCAATTCTGCTTCCCGGGCCATCCGCATAGCTTCCTTCACAGGCATAATGCCGAGCTGCTCGCCGTCGGCTCCAATCAGGCGGACTTCCTTATCCCGGATCTGTTCGTTAATCATTAAATCGCTAATTGTAGTACCCTCCTTATTAAGAAAGAAAAAAAGTGGATAGTCAGACTATCCACCTAAATATCAAAACACGGACGTATCTACGTCACATTCCGATAAATATTAACCTGAGTCGCCTGCTGCGCTGAGGTGAGAGTGGATACTCTGCTTTCTGTCACCTAAACAGATTATCACACCAATCCTTCTTTGTCAACTGTTTTTTTCATTCTTCATCTCCCCACTGATACGGCGTGAGCTGATATACATAATAATTAATCCAGTTGGTATAAAGCGTATTGGCGTGGGCTCTCCACATCAGAAGAGGTCTGTTTTCGCTGTCGTCTTCCGGAAAATAATCCTTCGGGACCTGGATCTCAAGTCCTTTGTTCTTATCGCGCAGATACTCCTTTTCCAGCGTCAGGCGGTCGTACTCCGGATGGCCGAAGACAAAAATCTTCCTTCCCTCCTCTGCCATCACAATGAAGGCTCCCGCTTCTTCCGACTCTGCAAGGATGGTCAGCTCCTCCCTGGCGCGTATCTCTTCAATATCCACGGTCGTATGACGGGAATGGGGAGCATAAAACTCATCGTCAAATCCCCGAATCAGAGGCTCCCTTCTTTTGCGCACCCTGTGGCGGTAAAGACCGAAAAGCTTCTGCGGAAGAAGACGCTTTTTCAGTCCGTAGAAATGATACATAGCTGCCTGCGCGCCCCAGCAGATGAAAAAGGTGGAGGTGACGTGCGTGTCGGACCAGTCCATAATCTCTTCCAGTTCTTCCCAGTAGTCTACCTCTTCAAATTCCATCTGCTCCACGGGCGCTCCCGTGATGATAAGTCCGTCAAAACGACGTTTTTTCACATTACAGAACGGCTCATAAAATTTGTTGATATGACTCTGCGCTGTGTTTTTTGACTCATGTGAACTGACTGTAATAAAAGTAATATCAAGCTGAAGCGGCGTGTTGGAAAGAGAACGCAGAAGCTGAAGCTCCGTGTCCTCCTTAAGCGGCATCAGGTTGAGAATTCCTATCTGAAGCGGACGGATATCCTGATTGAGCGCTCTCGTCTCATCCATCACAAAAATATTTTCTGCCTCCAGAATTGCTCTGACAGGCAAATCACTCTGTACCTTAATCGGCATTTTTCATCTCTCCTTTAAAGCTCAATTCCTCTGCGCGCAGCAATTCCCTCGTCAAAAGGATGTTTGATTTTGCGTATCTCCGAGACATAGTCTGCAAGCTCCAGAAGCTCCGGGGCCGGGTCGCGCCCTGTCAGCGCTACCTCAAGACCTTCCGGTCTGTTTTTCAGGAACGCAAGAGCCTGCTCCCGATCTATCATTTCATGACGGTAAGCCGCCATAAATTCGTCCATAACGAGAAGAAAGGCTCCTTCCTTCTCCGCCGTCTTTACAGCCTCTTCAAAAAGCTGCTGATAGGCTGCTGCCGCCTCCTTCTTCTGATCTTCTGTCATATTCCAGAAAAATCCGAACTGCTTCTGACAGGTAAGAACCGTGACATTTGGAAGCGTGCGAAGAATTTTCAGCTCAGAGGAGCTTCCATCCTTCAGAAACTGTGTAACAACCACCTTTTTTCCGCTTCCTGCCGCCCGGAGCGCAAGCCCCATGGCAGCCGTGGATTTCCCTTTTCCATCTCCGCAGTAAATGTGAATACATGATTTTTTCATCTCTTCTGTCTCCTCTTACCCAAGACTTCCTGCCCAAAATACCGCCTCTGCCAGAACTGCAAAAAACAGCGCGACAAAAAGTCCTGCATACATCAGACGGTTCATTCTGCGGATATCTTCATATTCCACAGCGCGCCCGGCGTCGCCGATGGTCGGCTTATGAAGCGTCTTCCCAAAATAACTGGCGTCCCCTGCCAGCTGAATGCCAAGAGCTCCTGCTGCCGCCGCCTCTGTCTGAGCCGAGTTGGGACTGGCGTGCTTTTTCCTGTCGCGGCAGAAGATACGAAACGCTCCTTTCATATCAAGCCCTGCAAAAGGACTTGCCAGAATCAGAAGCACGCCGCTTATCCTGGAAGGGATAAAATTCAGCACATCATCCAGCTTTGCAGAAAACCGTCCAAAATAAAGATATCTTTCATTTTTATATCCTACCATAGAATCGAGCGTATTGACAGCCTTGTAAAAGAATCCCAGAGCCGGACCTCCCAGAGCCAGGAACAAAAACGGAGCAATTACGCCGTCTGAAAAGTTCTCTGCCACAGTCTCAATAGCAGCCTTCGCGACTCCCTCCTCCGTAAGCTCCTTCGTATCGCGTCCTACAATCATGGAAACGGCGTACCTCGCCTTATTGAGATCGCCTTCCTTCAGCGCGTCATAAACCTTCATACTCTCTGTTTTTAAGGATTTTGCCGCAAGAATCTGGAACGACCAGAAAACCTCCAGCGCAAACAGAAGAAACGGCGAGACGCACCCTGCCAGATACAAAAGAAGAGCCGGGGCAGCCGCTGAAACGCCTGTCACAAAGACAGTCAGGCATACGCCCCCAAAAAGCTCCCCTTTGGGCGTCGCAGGAAAAAGAGAACGGATTCTTTTCTCTGTTCCCGCAATCAGGTTTCCGATCAGGCAGATCGGATGGTAAAGTATCCGCGGATCGCCAAGCAGCAAATCAAGAATGCAGCCCAGTATCAGCGCCGATATGTGAAATTTCATAAAGCTTTACTCCTCCCTCGTATTCTCCATCCCACAGAGCTTTCCAGCCCTGTGCATTTTTTACCTGCCATTCATAATAATCCCTGTGCGGAACCGCGCAGGCGGAAAGAATACTCATAATCGTGCCGCCGTGGACGACAAAGGCTGCGCGGAAGCCTTCTTCCTCCCGTCCCAGCTCTTCAAGAATTCCCTCAAAGGCTTTCACACATCGCTTCTCAAACGCTTCCCTGCTCTCTCCTCCCGGAAAGGGCAGCGTTCCGCCGCTGTCTATCCAGGACTGGTAGTCCGGATTTCCTGAAAGCTCTCTGTAATTCTTATTTTCAAAATCCCCGAAATCACATTCCCGAAGCCCGGAAACGACGCGCTCCGGCACGCCGGGAAAAAGAAGGGCTGCCGTCTCAGCGCAGCGCAGCAGCGGGCTTCTGTAGATTCTGTCCATTTTCGGATACTGCTGTTTCAGAAGCTCTGCCCGTCCTTCTTCGCAGAGCGGCTCATCCGTCGTTCCGATATAGCGCCCAAGCGTGTTTCCATACGTCTTTCCATGGCGTATCAGCCAGATTTCACGCATGCTTTATCACCGTCCCTATTCCGCAGACGACGCGGTGAACCTCTTTCGCCTGCTTTGCCAGATCGCAGGCAAGACGGCCCGCCGCCTCTCTCCACTGACGATCGAAAGCATTCACAGGCACTACGCCACAGCCCAGCTCATTTGTCAGGATAATAAGCTCCGGATTTTTCTCTGCCAGACGCCCGGCAAGCCCTTCCGTCTCTCTTCCTTCCTCCAGACAGCGGCGCACATATTCGTGAAAATGCTTCACAGCCCTTACTTTATACAGATCCTCCTCCCGGCAGACCGATCCTTCCGCAATCTCTTCGTCATCCAGACCGAAGACTTCCTTTGCATATGCCGTCTTGCCCTGAAAGGCTCCTCCCGTAATCAAAATCATTTCTTTTCCTCCTGCTTTACCATCTTGCAGTCAGAAAGACTGCCGCCGCAGACGCCAGCTCGCAGACCTGCAGGAAAAATCCCGCAAGATCCCCTGTAATTCCGCCAAACTGCTTCATCGACATCCTGTAATATCCGAAAAACGTCAGCCATCCCACCGTTACCGCCGCCGTTCCCAGCTTCGGATTCAGCACGCACATATAGCCTGCCGAGAGAAAGAGAAGGACATAAAGACAAAACAGTACGATTTTCTCCTGCACCGCGTCTGAAAACATCGCCAGCGTTCCCGTCGACTTCGCACAGGGAAACGCCGCGACGCCAAGACCGCTCAGGGAACGTGAAAATACGAAGACGCCTGCCAGCAGACGAACCTCTTCCCTTCCCAGCTCGCTCCAGATTCCAAAGGACGCCAGAAAATAGCAGCACGCTGTGATCACGGCAAATGCCCCTGCATTGGAATCCTTCAGGATTTCAAGCTTTCTCTCCCGGGATTGATAGGAAGACAGAGCGTCCGCCGTATCGAGAAGACCGTCCAGATGAATCCCTCCCGTTACGAGAACAGGAATCAGAACATAGACGGCTGACCGGAGAACGGCTCCTGCCCCCAGTCTCTCTTCCAGAAAGCTCCAGGCAATAAGAAGCGCTCCCTCCACGACCCCGACAAGCGGAAAAAAGCACATCATGTAGCGCATATTTTCCTTATCCCAGTCGGCTTTCGGCATCGGTATTTTAGAATACATGGCAAATGCAATTTTAAAGCTGTTCCATAGCTTTTTCATACGATATTTCCTCTTTCCTTCAGCTGAAGAGGTATTCCGCAGACGACTTCCGTTACTTCCTGCGCGCAAAGGGCAAGCTCCCGGTTTATCTGTCCCAGATATCTCTGATACAGCTCTGTTGTTTTATCATATGTGATTCCGTCAGAAAAGATATCGTTCGTGACAATCACCAGATCCCGGCACTGTCTTTCCAATGCCGCCGCGCCTTCCAGAACTGCCTGCACAGTCCTCTCCTTCGCCCCCTCCGGCTCGAACATTTCATTTGCCGTCAGATTGGAAAGACACTCCAGAAGGGCGACGCCTTCTTTCGGAAGTTCCAATCCGGAAAGATCGGTATAGCGCTCTATCGTCTCAAAGCCCTTTCCTGCCCGGAGACGTCTGTGCCTTTCGACACGGCGTCTTCCTTCCTCTCCAAAAGGACGCATCGCAGCAATATAATAGAGCGGAAGACCCTTCTCTTCTGCAAGGCTTACCGCCGTATTCTCTGCGTATTCTGACTTTCCACTTCCGCTTCCTCCTGTAACAAGTATCAGCATACTCTCTCCCTGCATTTCATCAAAAAATTTACCGCCGCTTCCGGATTAGAATAGAAGAAAAGATGCGGAAATCCTGCATACAGACTTTCACTGCCGTGAACGCAGTCCCAGCCTCTGCTTCCCACGGGCTTCTGCGCCCGCATATCTGTTCCGCAGCTTTCACTTTCCCAGTAGTGGAATTCGTGTCCCCTCAGCGTTTCTCCTTTGCGAAGCAGAAGCTGATCCTTCTGCGCCGTCAGCGTAATATAGCCGAAACGTCCAAGCCTGTCTGTCCGAAATGCGCCGGCGTCCAACACTCCTGCCATAGGGTAGGACTTTCCGTCTTCCCCCTCCAGCGTTTTATGAAGATAGAGGAAGCCTCCGCATTCTGCAATACATGGAAGCCCTCCTCTTACCGCCTTGTTTATGGAATCAAGCATCGAAGTATTCCGGCTGAGTCTTTCCGCATGAAGCTCCGGATAACCTCCGCTTAAAATCATTCCCTGCACATTGTCTGGAAGCTCTCTGTCTTCGAGCGGGGAAAAGGGGATGATCTCGGCTCCCAGATCGTTAAGAAGCCTGATATTATCCCGGTAAGTGAAGCAGAACGCGTCGTCCTTTGCCAGAGCGATACGAATCTTTTCTTCTCCCTCTTTCCGGTGCGGAAGAGAAGGCAGAGCAGGCTTCCGGAACGTGAAGTCCGGCGCCTCATATGCAATCGCCATCAGCGCGTCCAGGTCAAGATACTTCTCCAGCATTTCCGCCAGATCCTGAAGCTTTTCTTTAAGCTTTTCTACCTCTCCGGGAAGCACAAGACCAAGATGGCGGCTTTCCAGCACAAGCTCTTTCAGCTTCGGCACACAGCCCAGCACCCGGACGGGAAAAAGCCCTTCTATCTGCGTCTTTATTTCTTCCAAAAGCGAGGGTGGAAACTGATTGAGGATAACGCCGCGTATTCTCTGGGGACGCTCAAATTCGAGAAAGCCTTTGATAAGCGGAAGAACCGACCGGCTCATCCCGCGGCAGTTTACCACAAGAACAACGGGCATATCAAGAACTGCGGCAGCCTCTGCGGAACTCGCCCGCTCTGACACGCCTCCCAGACCGTCGAAATAGCCCATGACTCCCTCTGCCACAGAGATCTCCGCTTCCTGCGCTTCACGTCCGAAGAGATAGCGCGTCGTCTCCCTGTCTGTAAAAAAAGTATCGATATTCCCTGAGCGAGTACCGATCACACGGCTGTGAAACAGCGGATCAATGTAATCAGGGCCGCATTTAAAAGATGCTGTCTTATACCCTCTGTTTACAAGAGCCTGCAGGATTCCGCAGGTGATAAGCGTCTTTCCGCTTCCGCTGGACGGAGCCGCAATCATAACTCTCGGCAGCTTCATTCTGTTGCCCCCTTTCCTTTGCAGCTGAAAATGTAAACGGGATTCTGCCCAGTCATTAAGTGATACGAACCTGCCCGGCGCGCTCTAGACGCCTGAATCTGTATAATCTCCGTATCTTCCACTGTCAATTCCTTCAGGCAGGCATTTGCCTCGCCTGCCGTCTCCAGCGTAACCGCATTGATCACAATTCGGGCTTCAGGATTTTTTTCAAAAATCACGCGCAGAATTTCTTTCAGGTTCCCGGAAGAGCCTCCGATAAACACATGTGTAGGAGCCGGAAGATCTGCAAGAGCCTCCGGTGCGCTTCCTTCTATGACTTCCACGTTGGGCGTACCGAATTTGCGGCAGTTCTCTCCTATGAGCGCGGCGGCCTCCGGCTTTTTCTCGATGGCATACACACAGCCCTCCGAAGCCTGCAAAGCCATTTCCACTGTAACTGAGCCTGTCCCGGCTCCTACGTCCCAGACAACGGAATCCCTCTGAAGCCCCAGCTTTGCCACCGACAGCCCCCTCACCTCGCATTTTGTCATGGGCGCGCCGCCCCTGATAAACTCTTCGTCCGGAATTGCCAGACGCACCCCTTTAAAGCAGCCGCTGTTCTCGATAAGTGCTACGCACAGCCCATCGTACGTTCCTTCCATCAGCTTTTCAGGGCTTCCCTCTGTAATGCGTTCATCCGGATAATGAAGGCGCTCTCCCACATAGATTTTTACGCCGCCAAGTCCGTGTTCCATAAGCCGGGCGCACAGCGACTGTACTGTGTCCCTTCCTCCCAGAAGGGTAAACGTCCGGAAATGGCTTCTTACTGCCGCGATCAGATTTTCTTTTCGCCCGTGTACGCTCATCAGCTTTACATCTTCCCAGGGAAGCTTCAACCTGCTGCAGAAATACGACACAGAGGAAATTCCCGCGATAAGCTCCGTCTCGATGCCTTCCGCTTCAAAAGACGCGATAAGACGCTTTGCTCCGCTGTAGAAACCCGGATCTCCGGAAAGGGCAACTGCTATTTTCCCATACTCCGGATGTTCTTTTACATAGGCTGTCATCTTTACCGGATCGTAGGCATCGAAAAGCGGTTTCCCGAATCCCCGAAACATATCGAGCATCCTGCCCGATCCCAGAATACAGTCTGCCTCCTCAAATCTTCGGAGCGCCTCCTGCGTCAGCGTATCTTCTGTTCCCATTCCGATTCCCACAAGCCACGCTTTCCGTTTTCCGGAAAAAGACAAATCCCCGCTGATTCCGAAGCGCTCCTTCAAAAGGAGCACGCCTTCCTCCACAGAAATTCCCTCCTGCTCCGGCGGTCTTCCTATCAGAACGACGGCTGCTCCTGCCTCTCTTGCAGCCTCCAGCTTTTCAATAAAGCCGCCTGCGCGCCCCGATTCCTTTGTCACAAGATAGCGCGCCCCTGTCTGTCTGAGCATGGCTGTATTCAGTTCTTTTGAAAACGGTCCCTGCATGCAGATCAGATGGCATCCCGTAAAACCAAGCTCGGTACACTGCTTTACAACCTCCGGAGAAGCTAGAACACGGGCGTAAACCCTCTCCTGAAAATCGGGAATCACCGTATATTTATGAAGCTCCTTACTTCCCGTCGTGACGAGAACAGAGCCTTTTGTCCCTGCAAGATACGCCGCCGCTTCTTCCACACTGCCGACGCAAATTAAATCTCCTTTTTCCTCTCCTCTGTCTTCCTTAAGTTCAGAAGGACGGATAAGACGCAGATATTCTGCTCCCGCCGCATGGCAGGCGCCGCGGATGTTTTCTGATACAACGGAAGCATACGGATGCGTCAAGTCTACGACGAGAGGTCTTCCTTCCTCCTCAAAGACCTCGCACATCCTTTCCGGCGTCATTCTTCCCCGGCAGACGCTCAGATGCGGAATTTCCTCCACAAGCTGTCTGCCGTACTCCGTAGCCACGCTGCAAAGCGTCTCTACTCCCTGACGCGCCAGCCACTCGCTGACCAGCCGCCCTTCCGTTGTTCCTGCAAATACGATTACCTGCTTCATTCTTTTCTCCCTATCTGAATTTTACCGTATATTCTTCCTGTGCAGCGGCGACAGTCACGCCGTTTTCCGCCGTCTTCGCTACGAGAAGACGCCTGGATCCTGACGCTTTCACGGCGCTTCTTTCGCACACATTTCCCACGCCCGTCGTTTTCTTCACAAATTCCGACTCTTCAAAGCTCTCGTCGCTCTCTGTATCAAGAAGCTCCTGCGCGCTGTAGGTGAAAAGGGGAATCTGCCAGTCACGGCAAAACTCCCTGAGTCCCGGCTCATCCTTTTTTAAATCAATAGAAGCCGCCTTTGCTACGCTGTGCTCCGAAAGATGATGTTCCCGGAGCACCTTCCTTACCAGCTCTTCTATCGCCTCTTTTTTCGTCCCTCTGCGGCAGCCGATTCCCAGGACAAGTACGCGGGGAACGAGGTGAAGCGTCTCGGGAAATGGATTTTTCCTGTCATCCAGAGAAATGCTGATTCCTGTTCCGTCCCGCTTTTCCAGAGAAAGCTCCGGCGGAAGACTTCCCTCTGTCTCGAAATCACTGGAAAATCCTATGGTATGATTTTCGAGAATATCTGCTGCAATTTTCTTTGCCAGTTTCAGGCTGTCGAGACTGAGATTTTCTCTTCTTGCAAAATCATCTACCGAAAACCGTCCTCCGGAGTCCGTCGCCGTCGTAATGACAGGAACTGCTCCGCACAGATCGGCTATCTCTCTTGTCAGCTCGTTGGCCCCTCCCAGATGACCGGAAAGAAGAGAGATCACAAAACGTCCCTGCTCATCCATACACAATACTGCCGGATCCGAAGATTTATCCATTACAAAAGGCGCGATTGCCCGTACCGCAATCCCGGCGGCTCCGATGAAAAGAAGAGCGTCAGCCTCCCGAAAAGCGCTTTTGGTCCACTCCCGAAGCGTTCTCTCCTCGACGGGAAGTCCCCACTCCTTTGCCTTCTTTCCTTTTGCCCCTGCCTCACAGCTATGCCCTTTTTCTGTCATCATTTTTTGAATCTGCAGGGCATAAGCACTGCCCGCTCTCGTAAATGCAAGAATCGCCAGTTTCATGCCTTACTCCTTACTCTCTTCCGTCAAATTCCCGTTCCAGGCAGCTTATCAGTCTCTCTGCGTCTTCTGACTGCCCCAGTCTTCCGTATACCTGTGAAAAGATCAGAATTCCTCTCTCCAGACTTTTTCCGCTTCTGTGATCCACATAAAATTCCATACGTTCCAGAAGACGCTCCATTACCTTTTCCAAAAGACCTTTTTCTTTTAATATCTCCAGAGCCTCATCCGTCGTAATGCAGTTCATCAGCGCCTCTGCCGTCTCCCGGTCTGCTCCCAGCACTGCCGCATGAGCTGTCAGAATCTCCATCCGGGAATCTGCATTTCTCGAATGAGTATTCATAATTCCCCCTGCCAGCTTTACAAGCTTTCCGATATGTCCCACAAGAAGAATCCCCTTTGCTCCGTATTCTGCGGCGGCGTCTAGCGCTTCCCCGAGAAAATTGCTGTATTTTACGGACCGCCTCAGAAGATCCGGATGATAATCGTCGAGAAAATCGAGTCCATAGTTTCCCGGAACAAGAACAAGATACTTTCTGCCGCCGGAAAGCTGCATCCTGATATCGACACGGATCGTCTCTATCAACGCTTCCTCACTCATAGGCTCCACAATTCCGCTGGTTCCCAGAACGGAAATACCGCCTTTGATTCCGAGCCGCGGATTAAAGGTCTTCTCTGCAAGCTTTTCCCCTCCGGGTATGGATATCGTCACCTCCATACCGCCTGAATAGCCGTATTCTGCGCAGACCTCTTCCACGCCTTCCCGTATCATCCGGCGCGGGACCTGATTGATCGCCGCCGCGCCCACAGGCTGTTCCAGACCCTGACGTGTAACGCGTCCGACGCCCTCTCCTCCGTCTATATGGACTCCCGGCGCTTCTGTCCTTCTGACAGAGGCATAGATAAGAAGACCATCTGTAACGTCCGGGTCGTCTCCCGCATCCTTTTTTATCGCGCAGGACGCCTCTGCCTCTGAAATCTGAGCATCCAGAACTTCCAGCTGCAGGCGTATTCCCTTTGGCGTCATCAGACTGACCTCCGGGATCTGTCTTCCGTTTAAAAGCATCCAGGCCGCAGCTTTGGAAGCCGCGGCCGCACAGGAGCCTGTCGTATAGCCCATACGCATTTTTTTATTATTTTTATATACAAACTCATTCAGCATACAGTCTGTCACTCTCGATCTTATTCTGCCTTCTGTTTATTCTGACATCTGTTTATTCTGGCGTCTACATGGAAATAAAGCCAAATACATTTGCTACGGAGCTTATCAGAATGATTGCCACAAAAACAGGACAGAGATATTTGATCATTACGTTAAAAATTTTCTTTCTCTTAAAAGACGCTCCGCCCTGTTCTACCTCTTCCGCAATCTTGTCCACGCCCACTGTGCGTACCACCAGAAGGCAGATAGCAAGCGCTGCAATCGGCATCATTACGGAGTTTGTCAAAAAGTCAAAGAAATCAAGGAAGGGCATTCCGATAATCGTGATAAAGGACAGCGGTCCGTATCCGAGAGAAGAAAGGCTTCCTAGAATAATCATAATAATACCAATCACTATCGTAGCCTTTTTCCGTCCCCAGCCAAGCTCGTCTTCAAAAGTAGATACCGCGCTTTCTGTCAGAGCAATCGCACTTGTCAGCGCTGCAAACAGAACAAGAATGAAGAACAGAATTCCTGTAAGCGTTCCGATTCCCATACTGTCAAAAACTTTGGGGAGCGTCACGAACATCAGGGACGGTCCTGCCTGCAGATTTTCCGGATTGCCGCCGGAAAACACAAAGACTGCCGGAATAATCATAAGTCCTGCCATAATCGCAATCGCCGTATCAAAAACCTCTACCTGCTCTGTCGCCTGCTCTACCGAAACGTCTTTCTTCATATAGGAACCGAAGGTCACCAGGATTCCCATGGCAATCGAAAGAGAATAGAACATCTGTCCCATGGCTGTCACGACTGTCATCCAGGAAAAATTCTCAAAATTCGGTACAAGAAGATATTTCACTCCCTCCATAGCGCCCTCTCGCGTCATGGAATAAATGGCAATCACTACGGCAAGCACCACAAGAATCGGCATCATAAATTTGGAAACTCTTTCAATTCCGTTTCTCACGCCTGCGTAAATAATCGCCAACACGATACCTGCAAAGATCAGAAAACAAATCTCTGCTCCGACGCCGTCAGAAATAAAATTGTTAAAGTACCCGTCTGCTGACAGTGCATGGGTGTTGCCGCGCACATATTCTGCAAGATATTTGATAACCCAGCCGCCAATCGTTGAATAATATGGAACAATCAACATCGGAATAATCGCGTTAATCCATCCGCCAAAACGGAATTTCCATCCTTTCCCGAAGCTTGCAAAGGCTCCTACCGGGCTTTTTCCCGTCATACGTCCCAGAGACGTCTCCGCTACAATCATCGTATAACCAAAGGTTACCGCCAGCAGAATATAAATCAGCAGAAAGATTCCTCCGCCGTATTTTGCTGCAAGATAGGGAAATCTCCAGATATTTCCCAGTCCTACGGACGCCCCCGCCGCCGCAAGAACGAATCCTATCTTCCCCGAAAAGCTGCTTCTTTTGTTCTTTTTGTTACTCATCACTCTTTCTCCCTTACTGTTCTGCGTTTTTTACGCAGAATTCTTTTTCCCGCAATCTACTTCAGATGTTCATATGCCTCTACGCGGCTTTCATTCCATCCGGGCAGTCCATGATAAAGCGCCAGCGCATGTTTATAAAGGCTGTATGCCGTCACAGCTCCTGTTCCCTCTCCCAGATGCATCCCCGCATGAAGGGGCGCTTCCATGCCGAGGGCTTCCAGAAGCATACGTCCCGCAGGCTCTGCCGAACAGTGCGTCGCCCTCATATAGGGTATGCAGGCAGGAGCCAGCTTTGAAGCGCAAAGCGCCGCTACAGAAGATATAAAACCGTCTATCAGCACAGGAACTCTGCACAGAGCGCCTCCGATATAACAGCCGATCATTCCCGCTATATCAAGGCTTCCAACCTTTGCCAGAACATCCAGAATATCTCCTCTGTCCGGACTGTTGACGCGTATCGCCTGACGAATCACTTCGATCTTATGGTCAAGCCCTGCGCTGGAAAGACCTGCTCCCCGCCCTGTAACCTCTGCCGGATCTTTCTCAAGAAGAATTGACGCCATCGCGGAGCTGGGCGTTGTATTCCCGATTCCCATCTCCCCTGTGATAATCATGTCATAGCCCCGGGCACAGAGTTCCTTTACTGTCTCGATTCCCGTAAGAATTCCCTTCACTGCCTCTTCTTCTGTCATGGCAGCTTCCTTCGCAATATTTCCCGTACCGTAACGGACCGGTCTGTTCAGAATGCGCGGGTGCTTTCCATCTGTCAGCATTCCGATATTGACAGGAATGACTTCGATTCCGAAGATACGCGAAAGAACGCAGACCGAAGAAATACGTTCGCCCATATTTTCGAGAACCTGAGCCGTTACCTCGCTTCCCGTCTGGCTGACTCCTTCTGCCACTACGCCGTTGTCTGCGCCCATAATCACAACAACCGGCTTCGGTTCACGGACATTCTCTGTTCCGTAAATGCCTGCAAGCTGGACAACCAGCTCCTCCAGCATTCCCATACCGCGAAGCGGCTTACAGAGGGAATCCCAGTGTTTCCACGCATTATCCGCAGCCTTTTCGTCAAACGGTTCTATCTGCCGGATATATTCTTCCAGCCTTGCCTTTTCTTCCATCTCAGCGACCTCCCTGATATAAAAGAGCGTTGCAGACAGCCGCCGCGATGTTGCTTCCGCCCTTTCTTCCTCTCGGAACGATGTAGGGCACGCCTGCCGTCATAATCAGCTCCTTGGCTTCCACTACATTTACAAAGCCCACCGGGGCGCCGATAACCAGCTCCGGACGGATACGTCCCTCCCTGATCAGCTCGTAAAGGCGAATCAGAGCCGTAGGAGCGTTTCCCACCGCAATAATCAGAGGACCCTCAAGCTCTGCCGCTTTTTCCATGCAGACGGACGCGCGCGTACAGCCTCTCTCCTTCGCAGCCTCCGCCACATCCGGAGCATCCATAAAGCAGTATACCTGACCGCCGCACTCTGCCATCCTCTTTTTATTGATGCCGGAAGCAGCCATCTTCGTATCCGTCACGATGGACGCGCCTGATGCCAAAGCGTCCACTCCAAGCTGCGCGGCATTTTCGGAAAAACACAGGTTATCAGCATAATCAAAATCTGCCGACGTATGGATACAGCGTTTTACAACAGAAAACTCCGGCTCCTTCCAGGTTCTTCCGTTCAGCTCCTTCGTAATGATTTCCATGCTGCGCTTCTCGATATCCATAGGTTTTACAATTTCTATCTTCTCTAACATGTCGTCCCTGCCTCTAATATCTCATAAATCCTGTCCATATTCAATGAGTTCCTTATCAAATCCGCCAGTTTATCGTATTCCTGCCTCTTATGCTCCTCCGGATCGAAGCTCCAGCTGCCTCTCTCGATGCCCTTTTTCTCCATCAGTCTGCCAACCAGAGAAGAGGCTGCTTCTCCTGTATCAAAAATTCCATGGAGATATGTACCGAATACAAGCCCCTCCGGATCGCAGAGTCCGTCTGTTCTTCCGTCTTCCAGACGTATCGTTTCCCGGCATCCTCCCAGATTTTCCGTGCGTCCCATATGGATCTCATAGCCCTCAACTTCACACCCGGAAAGCTCTTCCAGGAAAGCGTCTTCCGTCACCCTGCCCCGAATCTGCGTGCGCGTCTTTGCTTTTTCAAACCGTGTGCGCGTGTTCAGAAGACCCATACCCCGCAGAACGCCTCCGCGTTCCACACCATCCGGGTCCTCAAGAAGCTCGCCGAGCATCTGATAGCCTCCGCAGATTCCCACAATCGGAATCTTCTCCTCCCGGCAGCGCAGAATTAGCGGTTCAAGCCCTGATTCCTTCAGCCAGTTTCTGTCGTCCATCGTATTTTTCGTTCCCGGAAGGAAAATAAGATCCGGCTTTCCCAGCTCTTCCTTCCGGCTGACATAGCGCAGAGATACGCCGTCCATGCGCTCAAACACATTGAAATCCGTAAAGTTGGAAATGTGCGGAAGACGTATAACCGCAAGGTCTATACCGCCCTTTTTCTCCGTGCGCGTCAGGCGATCGGAAAGACTGTCTTCATCATCGATATCAAGAGGCTTCATAGGCACAACGCCCACGACAGGAATCCCTGTACGCTCCTCTATCATCACAAGACCCGGCTTCAGAATCTCCACATCTCCCCGGAACTTATTGATAATAAGCCCTTTTATCATCTTCTGCTCATCCTCGTCGAGAAGCTTCACCGTTCCGTACAGCGCTGCAAAAACGCCGCCTCTGTCGATATCTCCTGCCAGAAGCACCGGAGCCTTTGCAATACGCGCCATGCCCATGTTAACGATATCATTTTCCTTCAGATTAATCTCCGCAGGGCTTCCTGCGCCCTCAATCACAATAATATCATATTCTTCCGCCAGACGGTTAAAAGCTTTCTCTATTTCAGGAATCAGCTTCTTTTTATTGGCATAGTAGTCCATCGCCTTCATATTGCCAAGAACCTCGCCGTTTACGATAACCTGGCTTCCTACCTGGCTGGTCGGCTTCAGAAGAATCGGGTTCATGTCTACCGTCGGCTCAATCCCTGCCGCCTCTGCCTGCATCGCCTGCGCCCGTCCTATCTCCAGCCCGTCTTTCGTAATATAGGAGTTGAGCGCCATATTCTGAGATTTAAACGGTGCGGCTTTATAACCATCCTGCATAAAGACGCGGCAGAGTCCTGCCACCAGAAAGCTTTTTCCCGCATTGGACATGGTTCCCTGCACCATAATTACCTTTGCTCTCTTTTTCTCACTCATTTTTCTTCCTCTTCTCTGACAGAGCCTTTAAAAGTCTCTCGTTTTCTTCGCGGGTGCGGACTGCCGTTCTAAAGTATTCCGGTCCAAGACCTCTGTAGTTTGCACAGGAGCGGATAAGAATTCCCTTTTCAAGAAGGCGTTCCTTCAGGTTTTCCTCTCCCGGCGCCAGAAAGCACAGATAATTGGCTTTTCCATCCAGTACCTCATAGCCTCTGCTCTCCAGCCCTTCCTTCAAAAAAGTTCTTTCCTGTTCCACACAGGAAACCGTCTTTTCCCGGAAATCCTTCTCTTTCAGAGCCGCTATTCCCGCCGCCTGCGCAGGCGCAGAGACGGACCAGGGCTGTCCTGCCCTTCTCATTTTTTCAAGAAGCTCCGTGTCCGCCGAAAGAACGTAGCCCAGCCGCAGTCCCGGCATCGCATAAAGCTTCGTAAACGATTTCAGAATCACAAGACCCGGATATTCCTCCAGAAGATCTGCCGCCGAATAGTTTTCTTCCCCTCTTACAAAATCAAGAAAGCACTCATCCAGACAGACGCGCGCCTTCTTCTCCTTCGCCCGCGCAAGAAGCTTCCGAATAAGCTCCTTTTCCGTGAGAAGACCTGTAGGATTGTTCGGATTGCATAAAAAGACAAGGTCTGTGTCCTCCGTTACTTTATCCACAAAGCTTTCCGTAACGCGAAGACTTTTCCCCAGCTCGTGAAAAGTAATCCACGCTCCTGCCTGGGTAAGCGCTTCTTCGTACTCCGCAAAGGCAGGCGCTGTCACAAGAGCCCTTTTCGGCTTCAGCGCAAAGACAAGACGGTAAATCAAATCTGCGCCGCCGTTTCCGCAGAGAATCCGCTCTTCCTTCTGCCCTGTACTGCGGGAGAGCTCTCTTATAAGCTCTCTGCAGAACGGGTCCGGATAATGAACGGCTTCGTCGAGGCTTTCCCTGGCGGCTCTTCGCACGCCCTCCGGCATACCCAGAGGATTAATATTCGCAGAAAAATCAAGAATTCCTTCTTCTGCCTGTCCGCTCCTTGCCGCTTCACTTTTTCTATCGCCCCCATGCACAAACAGCCTTGCTTTCTCCGCCTCTTCCTTTCGCGGAAGCTTTTTATTTTCCTCCGTCATGACGCCTGTCCTTTCTAATCACATCGCGTATTCCCTTTGCCGTATAGACAACGGCGCTTCCCTGCACAGGGATTCCGGCTTTCTGCGCGGCTTTTTCTGTCACCGGGCCGATACAGACTGCTTTAGGCAGAATCACGTTTTTTCCCTCTGTCATCGCCGCGAATGCCTTCACGGCAGAAGCACTTCCAAACGTCACATAATCCACTTCCGGAAGAAGACGGTTCAGCTCCTCTGCCTTTCTCATATCACGCTCTGTCGTATAGAGAGGCGTATCCTGAAAGAAAATTCCGGCTTTTCCAAGAGCCTCCGGAAGCTCCTTTGACGCTTCCCTGGCACGCAAAAGAAGCACTCTGTCCGCCGCCTGAAGCGTAGGAATCCACTCGGCTGCAAGATCTGCGCTGGAATACCTGGACGGCACAAAGTCTGCGTAAATTCCTGCTTTTTCAAGGGTTTCCTTCGTTCCCTCTCCAAGAACTGCGAAACGGAGACCTGACAGCGTCCGAAGATCCGTTCTCCTTTCTTTTAACGCCTTCAGGAAAAATTCCACGCCTGCGCTGCTCGTCAGCACAACCCAGGTAAACGACGAAAGCTTATCAAGGCTCTCTCTTGTCTCTTCCTCTGAAATCTCTTTCGTATAAATAAGACTGAACGGAACTGCCTCTGCCCCATCCTCGGCAAGAAGCTTTGCCTGCTTTTCGCACATAGAAGGCGTTCCTGTCAGCAGCACCCTTGTTCCTGCAAGAGCTCCCTTTCCAAACCAGGAAAGCTCTTCCTTCAGCCCTGCCGTCTCTCCTACTACCGTAATTGCCGGAGTTTTTATTCCCTCTTCTTCTGCCCTGGCAGCGATTGTCTCCAGTGTTCCTGTCACCGTTCTCTGGCGCGCCGTCGTTCCCTCCTGAATCACAGCCGCCGGAGTCTTCGGATCTTTTCCGTTTGCAATCAGCTCCTCTGTAATATGCGGAAGATTTTTAAGCCCCATAAGGAAGACGAGCGTTCCCTCTTCCTTTGCAAGGGTCTGATAATTCAAAGACGTGCTCTCCTTCGTACAGCTCTCATGACCCGTAATCACATGAAAGGATGAGGCAAAATCGCGGTGCGTCACCGGAATTCCCGCATAAGCCGGAGCCGAATAGGAAGAAGATATCCCCGGAATAATGTCAAATTCTATTCCGGCTTTCCGAAGCTCCTGTGCCTCTTCTCCGCCCCGTCCGAAGATAAAGGGATCGCCTCCCTTTACACGGGCTACGCTCTTTCCCTCCAGCGCCTTCTCCACCAGAAGCGCATTCGTCTCTTCCTGACGAAGATGGTGGCGGTTTGCCCTCTTTCCTGCATAAATAAGTTCTGCGTCCAGCCGGGCTTCCTGGAGTACCGCTGAGGAAGCAAGATTGTCATACACAATCACGTCTGCTTTGCGGATACAGTCCAGCGCTCTGACCGTCAGAAGACCAGCGTCTCCGGGACCGGCTCCCAGAAGCCAGACCTTTCCCTGCCGTACACGGGACGCGAGCTCTCTTCCAAGATCCTCCGCCTCTTTCAGAAGCTCTTTCTGTGTTCCGCCTTCCAAGAGCTCTCTCTCTCCTTCTGCCCTTCTTAAGCGATCGCCCTCCGGCGCATAGAGAACGCGCATCTTTGCAAAGGTTCTTCCCTCTCTTTTTTCCAGACGGCAAAGTCCTGCTGCCGGAGCGTTGCAGCTTCCTCCGATAGCCGTAAGGAAACTTCTCTCCGCCGCAAGCTCAAGCGCCGCTTCCGGACAATGGATCGCCGAAAGAACGTCCTCCATCCTTCCTTTCTTTGCCTCCACAGCCAGAATTCCCTGTCCTGCCGCCGGAAGAAAGCTCTCCGGATCAAGATATTCCAGATGAAGCTCCTCGTCTGCCGTAAGTCCAAGGCGTGAAAGTCCGGCGGCTGCCAGAAGAATCGCGTCGTAGCTGCCTTCCTTCAGCTTGCGGAGCCTTGTCTGCACATTTCCCCGAAGCATCTCGATACGCACAAGGGGATTCAGCTCTTTTATCTGAAGCTCTCTCCTTAAAGAACTTGTTCCGACGATGCTTCCGGGCGGAAGTTCCCGGGCGCTTACGCCGTTTCTCGTCACGAGAACGTCTCTCACATCTGCACGCTCTGTCACAGCTCCGATGCAAAGTCCCTCCGGAAATTCCATCGGCATATCCTTCGCACTGTGTACCGCCAGATCAATTTCTTCTCTGAGAAGGGCGTCTTCCAGCTCTTTTGTAAAAACGCCTTTCCCTCCGAAGGAAGTCAGCGAGCGGTCAAGGATTTCGTCTCCCTTTGTAGAAAGCTCTACGACTTCTGTCTCTGCCTCCGGAAACGCCGCTTTTATCTTCTGACGCACCAGCTCTGTCTGGACAAGAGCCAGCCTGCTTTTTCTCGTTCCTATCCGAATTTTCATCTTTTCCCTTTCCGCATCTGCCGTTTTATACCTGATAGCCGCGCGGCGTAATCATACGTCCGCCGCTCACATAAGTCTGCGAATTACCAATCAGCACCACGCTGAACATATCAATCTCAGCGTCCTTAAGCTTCTCCAGCGTCGTAATCTGACTGCTCTCTCCTTTGCGTCCCGCATGGCGCACAATTCCCACCGGCGTATCGGGTTTTCTGTATTTCATCAGAATATCTGCCGCCTGCTCTACATAGCCTGTGCGCTTTTTGCTCTTCGGATTATAGAGGCAGACTATCAAATCCGACTGCCCCGCGCAGTCCACACGTTTCATAATCAGATCAAGAGGCGTCATCAGATCACTTAAGCTTATCACTGCAAAATCATGCATCAAAGGAGCGCCCAGCACAGAAGCCGCCGCGCTTGCCGCCGTCACGCCGGGAACCGTCTCTATCTCGATATCTGCCCCCATTTCTTCCGCAACCTGATAAATAATTCCTGCCATACCGTAGATGCCGCTGTCTCCGGAGCTTACCATCGCCACGGTCTGATCCTTCTTTGCCTCCTCTACAGCCATGCGGCAGCGCTTTACCTCCTGCATCATAGGCGTCGCAAGATATTTCTTATCCGGGAAAAATTCTTTCAGCATTTCGACATACGTCGTGTACCCTGTCACAACGTCTGCCTTTTCTATTACTTCCACGCATTTTTCCGTCATATGCTCATAACCGCCCGGTCCAAAACCTACTACATACAATTTTCCCATATTATTTTCCTCCTGAACTGAAGTCTGATTCCTGCCCTATGGCTGCATACACCGGAAAAAAGCCTTCAGCTCCTCCGGGTCTGCATTTTCCCTGATTCGGTAAAACAGCTTGTCTATCGCTCTGTCTATTCCCTTTTTTTCCGCTTCCTCTTCCATCCAGTTTTTTACTTCCTGCATCTGAGGAACTGCCTGCTGGAAAATCATCCAGCGCATAAAATCTTCCTCATATTCCTTAAGAATCTCTCCCGCCTGGCGGACCGCCTGCTTCTTTGCCTGATTGTTCGCCCGCGCCAGCTCTTCAAAGTCATCCATGTTATAGAAAAAGGTCCGCGGCAGATCCGCTATCTCTTCCTCAATATCGACAGGTACAGCCAAATCCACAAAAACGCGTGGCTTCTCTGTCCTGAGATGCTCTCTGACCTTCGCACAGGTCAGAGTATAATGAGGACTTGCCGTGGCGCTGATCACCGCGTCCATGCGGTCAAGATACTCGTATCGCTCTTTGTAATCAATCAGTGTGTTGGATTCGCTTTTAATATGCGCGTCATGCGTCAGCGTCACATTACAGATCGTACTGTAAATATGGAGTCCCTTCATGCTGTAAAGATTCTTCAGCACAATTCCTCCTATCTGTCCTGTTCCGCCGATTACCATAATATTTTTCCCTGCAAGACCGCCCAGCGCCTCGTCAGCCGCACGGACGGCAAGCGTTGCCGTAGAAACGGAGGTTCTGGAAAGATCGGTCTCTGTCTTGATTTTTTTTGAGCAGGTCACTGCGTAGCGAAAGAGCGTGTTCAGATATTTTCCCGTTGTGCCTGTCTCTCTTGCCAGCTCAAGAGCCTTTTTTACCTGCCCCAGAATCTGATCCTCTCCGACCACCATAGAATCAAGACCTGCCGCCACATGAAACAGATGGCTGACTGCCTTTTCCTCCTGATAAAAGCGAAGATGATCTGCCACGCCGGAATCTCCCTGCGCTCCCGCCTGGCGGAGGATCAGCTGCTGAAATCTGGAGAATACATTTTTTTTCGTCTCCGTCTTCTCGTCAAGATAGGTATAAATCTCTGTCCTGTTACAGGTGGAAATCACCACGCACTCTGCTGCTCCGCCTTCCCGGACCAGTGCGTGCATCAACTCTTCCTGCTGCTCTTTTGAAAACGCAAACAGCTCTCTTACTTCAAGCGGCGCCGTTTTATGACTGATACTGATAAGACGGATGCTCATTATGCATCTACTCCTTTTCTGAACTCATGCGTAAAGGTTTTGTCATAAAGCCTGGAAAGCTCATACTCGTCGCCGAGGAAATCGCCCACTACCGTCAGCGCCGTCTTTTTAATTCCTGCCTCGCGTACCTTATCCGCAATATTAAGAAGCGTACCGCGCACAATTTTCTGGTCCTCCCAGCTTGCCTTGTAAACGACTGCCACAGGCGTATCCGGTCTGTATTCCTCGCGAAGCGTCGCGCTCAGCTCGTCCATCATTCCCACGCTCAGGAAAATAATCATCGTAGAATGATGCTTTGCCAGATCTTTGAGCTTCTCTCCCTCCGGCATCGGAGTGCGTCCCTCCATACGGGTCAGAATCACAGTCTGGCTGACCCCCGGAAGCGTATACTCCTTCTTAAGAGCTGCCGCCGTCGCAAGAAAAGAGCTGACCCCGGGAATTACCTCATATTCTATTCCCATACGCTCAAGAGCATCCATCTGCTCCCTGTGCGCTCCGAAAATCGCCGGATCTCCTGTATGTACACGGGCAACCTTAAGACCTTTCTCCTCGCCTTCCTTCATCACAGCCAGAACCTCTTCCAGCGTCATTCCTGCACTGTTGTAAATCACTGCGCCCGGCTTTGCTCCGTCCAGAACCTGCGGATTCACAAGCGATCCTGCATAAATAATAATATCTGCGCTGTCTATGATTTTCTTTCCCTTAATTGTCAAAAGCTCCGGATCTCCCGGTCCCGCTCCGATAAATGAAACCATTTTTCTACCTCTTTTCTCTCTTAATTACAACGGTTGTAAAATAACTGTATTCACGCTGTGCATCAAGCGGGCCGATATACTCGCCCTCCATACCCACGCAGCTTAATACAACTGCACACTCCGGGGCGCGCCCATGCTTTTCCATTAGTTTTTCGATCCGTCCTATGCTGTTTCCCGCCTTCATAACGACAAGATTGTCGTATTTGGCTATCGCATCCTCCAGTGTCTGATCCTCTTTCACGGAAGGCACGATCACGAGAGATTCATTTCCCTCCATCAAAGGAATCTGCGCTGCCGCCGCCCCGCTGCAGAACGAAGGGATTCCGGGAATAATCTCCGTCTCATATCCGCTTTCTTTTATGTACTGATTTACATACATATAGGTACTGTATACAGCAACATCGCCCAGCGTCAGCATCGCGATGCTCTTTCCCTGATCAAGAAGCCCCGTCAGCTGCTTTGCAGCCGCCTCTCTGCACTGTACGCGCTCTTCTTTGTTTCTCGCCATGCGGAATTCCACTTTCAGAATCTCCTTGCCCTCCAGCGAAACTGCCGGGCGGACAATCTCAAGCGCCGTACTTTTTTCTCCCTTTTCCTTCACCGGAACCGCCACTACTGCGGCATTCTCAATAATTCTTTTTGCTTTCAGCGTCAAAAGCTCCGGATCTCCCGGTCCGACGCCGATTCCATACAATTTTCCTTTCATTTTCCGCTCTCCTGCTTCTTTATTTTTATTCTTTATTTTTATCCTCGTATTATAAAATAGTAGTGTTTATAGTCCCTCTCCAAGGACTGTATGCTATACTGTTTGGAGATACTGTGGATTGGTTTGTTTCTCCTACCACTTGATGGTTTAAGAAAGGCTCCAACCACAGTCTCTTTGTATAGTTGTTAATCAGTTAGATACCGCATGACGGTTTATTTAGAACGAGGTTACAATCGCAAGGAGTACCTGTGGTTCTAAACAGTATCAATTCTATTCAAAGGAGATTTCTTATGATTTACGTTGGAATTGACGTTGCCAAAGATAAGCATGACTGCTTTATTACGAACTCAGATGGCGAAGTATTCTTTAATCCCTTTACCATCTCTAATAATCGGGACGGTTTCGAAACCTTATTTCAAAGAATTTCATCCGTTTCAGAGGATTTAACCAAAGTAAAAGTAGGACTGGAAGCCACCGGACACTACAGTTACAATCTTCTGGGATTCCTTCTTGATAAAGGTCTGACCACCTACGTTATCAATCCGTTACATACCAATCTTTACAGAAAAAGTCTTAGCCTTAGAAAGACGAAAACGGATAAAGTTGATTCCCGTACCATTGCCACTATGATGATGTCTAACGTGAACTTAAAGTCCTACTCAGATACATCTTACCACAATGAGGAATTAAAGTCACTCACTCGTTATCGTTTTGATAAAGTAAAGGAACGTGCAAAACTCAAAACATCTGTCTCACGGCTTATCTGTATCCTTTTCCCAGAATTAGAAAAGCTTGTTCCAACCCTTCATATGGCATCTGTTTACGCTTTGTTATCTGAATTTCCATCTGCTCACGCTGTTGCATCTGCACATCTTACTCGGCTTATCAATCTGCTCTCCCAAAGTTCAAAGAACAGATACGGAAAAGACACTGCTGTCATGTTTCGTGAAGCTGCCAGAAACTCAATCGGTTCGAATATGCCTACAAAATCCTTGGAACTGAAACACACCATTAAACTCATTCAAGAATTGACTTCTGAAATTGATGAAATCGAAGCCGCCATCAAACAGATCATGGATGAAGAAATCCAGTCACCGATTCTTACCATTCCTGGCATCAGTTACCGGATGGGTGCCATGATTATTGCTGAGATTGGAGATTTCTGCCGTTTTGATTCTGCAGATAAGATCCTCGCATACGCAGGAATGTCTCCCTCTACTTATCAATCAGGGCAGTTAGATAACTGTTATTCCCATATGGAGAAACGAGGTTCCAGATACCTCCGGTATGCCCTTTACAACGCCACAAAATACGTCTGTCACTGGGATAAATCCTTTGGTGAATATCTTGCAAAGAAACGCTCGGAAGGCAAGCATTATAATGTTGCCATATCCCATGCCGCTAAGAAGCTTGTGCGATTGATTTTTGCAATGGAGAAATCCAGAAAAGCATATCTGCCAACAGCTTAACTTTTTTTCTGTAAATATCTCCTTTTAGAGTGCCAGCAATGACACTCTGTTTGTCATGCAGTTTTCAAGGTTCAAATATATCTGAAATGCATTTCTGCAATTCATTCAAAAACTTTCATTTTAGACTTGACTTTTAATAGTTAGTCTTATTTTACACTTTGTATATACTTTGACGCTTCCTGTGCAGCGATTGCTCCGTC
>CAUWNO010000002.1:0-33669 GCA_963559965.1 uncultured Lachnospiraceae bacterium
CTATCCGCTTCTTCAGAACACATTTTTAGAAAATATCACCTGTAACAGGGCATATATTATCGCAGGAGAACTGGCAAAGATAAGGGGAGAAGCCTTTGAACTGCCGGAAGTATCAGGAAAGACAGGATTATTTGTTGATAATCAGGGAACAGGGGAGATATACAGCTTTCTTAATATCCGCTATGGCACAGAAGATGACAATAGGGCGGTAATTTCCGTTTACAATCAGGGTGAATTGGAAGGCAGCTTTACCGGTAAAGAAAACGGGGAACTGGATTTCACATCAGATGACGGAAGTGTAAAAGGAATTATTAAAATAGATGGCTGGGACGGAGCGGTCTTTAAAGTGACAGAGACGTTTGGAGAGTCGCCTTTTTCTGTGGGGGAAGAGGTTGTGTTTCCCTTTGTTTTTTGACGGTATATCAGAGTGACAGAAGAATTATAAGGGGAAGTGAGAGAAAGAGATATGACGAGCCTCAAATGTGCAGAAGCTATGGCAAAAGAATGATGTATATGGCAGTGCCGTTTCTGGTTGGGGCTGTAATAGATGTATGGTTTGCAGGAGCAGGGTGCTTTGCTGCATGGGGAGTATGGTTTCTTATGTTTATCCTTTTGCTTGCAGAAAGGCATAAAAGAGAAGGATAAGGCGGATAGCCGCCTCACCTTACACAGCGGACTAAAATGTGAGAGATATAATCTTCCTGTCGTTCGATGGACATTTCATTCAGACCGTCCTCGTAGGCGTAACCTGTGAGGGTAAGTGCGTTTTCTGCGGCAAACTGACGTATTTTTTTATATATTTCTTTCAGCCTGTCCCAGCTGCCGATGCAGAAGGTGCTGATATAGGTTCCGGCAGGGCGTATCTCATCGAATTCCGCGATATCTTCCCGCCCGCGGATAAAGAAACAATCGTACTGGCCGTACTGATCGGAAAGAAGATTGGATACGGAAATACGGTTGCCGAAATTGTCATAAAGACCGAAAACGGATTTGAGGCGCAGGGAAAAATCGGCGGCAACGGAGAAATCATGGTCATCGTAAAGACCGGTAATGGGTGCGCTGAGAAGCAGACGCTCCTCGGGAAGATCGACGAGCTCTATTTTTCCGTGTACGGCGGAAAGGCTCAGAGCGAGCTTGTCGGATTTCTGCTCAAGAAAATTTTTAGCTTCAAGAAGCTGACGGATGGATTCATCTATCAGCTTCTTTTTTTCGTGTATCATTCGTGAAAAGGAGTCGTCTGACGGACTGCTGGCGTAGCTTTTGATTTCTTCGACGGAGAGACCTATTTTGCGAAGCGTCAGGATCAACTCAAGCTGTACGGTCTGAAAGCAGGTATAGTAGCGGTAACCGTTATCGGCTTTAAATTCCGGAGAAAAGAGACCGATTTGATCGTAATAGTGCAGGGTTCTCTTGTTGATGTGATTGAGAGAGGCAAACTGACCTGTGGTGAAGAGATATTCCTTGCGCATGGATTCTTTGTTCATGGGAACCTCCTTTAAAATAATTAAATTTATGTAACTACTCAGCCATGCATCTCAGATTTACGCAGCTTGCGCCGAGTTTTTCCCCTTCTCAGCCGCATGGCTGAATAGTTATAAATTTATATTTTTTTAATAAATAAGGGATTGATTTTACACTTACTGTATACTTTAGAATACCAGATGTAAAGGAAAACAGCAAGAACAGGAGAGGAGAAAGAACATGGAATTTATTCAGGTGGAAAATGATAGATGGAAAGAGATAAAAGAGATTTATATGGAGGCATTTCCAAAGGCGGAAAGAAAACCGTTCTTTCTTCTGAAAAGGGCGGTAAAAAAAGAGAAAATGCAGCTTCTTGCAGCGGTGGAAGAGGGACGCCTTCTGGGATTTGCAGCGCTGATTCCCTGTGAGGACATGGTTATGGTGGATTATCTGGCTGTATCGCAGCAGATACGGAGCAGGGGAACCGGGAGCAGGCTGATGCAGGAGGTAGGCCGCCGCTTTGGTGATAAGAAAATTGTGCTTTTGATTGAAAAGCTGGATGACAGGGCGGCTAACAGTGAACAGCGTCTTGCAAGAAGAGCCTTTTACCTGAAAAATGGATTTTCTTCATCCGGCATTTATATGCGGGGCGTCAGCGGAGAGATGGAAGTAATGAACAGGGGCGGAAGAGTGAGCAAAGAAGAGTATTTAAAGCTTCAGAAATACGCTCTGGGAGGATTGCTCTTCAGACTGTCAGGGATTGAGATTGCAGCATAAAGGAGGAAATGAAATGAAGACAATATTTTCAAAAATACGGCTGAAAGGACGGCAGCTTCTTGGACTTTCCATGCTGATTATGATGGCAGCGGCTGCGGAGATGCTTCTGCCGACGCTTTTGGCGGAAATGATTAACAGGGGTGTGACAACAGGGAGAAACAGGATGATTCTTGTTCTGGGAGCGGCTATGGCAGGCATCACAGTTCTTGCCTGTATCGTAAATATGCTTTCCGTGCGTATTGCTTCACAGATATCTGCGGATTTTGCAGCGCGTCTGAGAAGCCTTGTGTTTCACAAGGTTCAGAGCCTCTCTCCGGCAGAGCTTGACCGGTTTGGAACGGCAAGCCTTGTCACGAGAAGTACATCCGACATCACAAATGTACAGAACTTCCTTACCATGCTTCTGCGTATCGGAATCCTTGCTCCGATGATGGCGATTGCCGGACTTGTATTTTCAGCAGCGACGGGAGGACGCGTAAGCTCTGTCCTCAATACGGCGATTCCTGTACTTCTGATTGCATGCGGAGCGATTATCATGTTTGCTTCCCGGTATTCCGTACTGCTGAGAAAGAAACTGGACAGGATTAATCAGCTGTTCCTTGAGTCTCTGGAGGGCGTTCGCGTGATACGGGCGTTTAACAGACAGGAGGCGGAAAGCGGACGTTTTCAGGAGGCCAATCACGATTATGCTGCGACGGCTATGACAGCAGGGCGTATTACGAGCCTTCTTCTGCCTGCTATTAACGTGATATTCGGCGTGACGACAGCGGCGGTTCTCGGACTTGGAGCGCGTTATGTAGAAAGCGGCGTGATGGAGACGGGGTCTCTTGTGGCAAACAGTCAGTATATCAGCATGGTTCTGATGTCGGTTATGATGCTGGCGCTTGTCATTATGATGTTTCCTACGGCATACGCCTGCGCAAAGCGGATTGAAGAGGTGCTGAATACAGAAAGCAGCATCTCGGACGGAGATTTTCCGGTAGAACAGCGTCCTCTGCGTTCTACAGTAGAATTTCGCCATGTGACCTTTGCTTATCCGGGAGCTTCGGAGCCGGTGCTGAAAGACATCAGCTTCCGCACGGGACCGGGCGAGGTTACGGCGATTATAGGAGGAACAGGAAGAGGAAAGTCAAGTATTCTCAAGCTGATACCGCGTCTTTACGATCCGATGTTTGGAGAAGTCCTGATTGACGGTGTGGACGCACGAAAATATAAGATGGACGATCTGCGGGGACTGATAGGTTATGTTCCGCAGAAAAACGTTCTGTTTTCCGGAGATATTGCTTCCAATCTGAATTTTGGAATGGAGGGAGGCACGGAAAAAGAGTGGAAAGAAGCGGCGTCTGTAGCCTGTGCGGAAGAGTTTATCGAGAAAAAGGAAAAACGGTACCACGACGCCATCGCTCAGGGCGGAACGAATCTTTCCGGCGGACAGAGACAGAGAATGGCGATAGCCAGGGCAGTAATGAAAAAACCGGAGATCTATGTTTTTGACGACAGCTTTTCAGCTCTGGATATGAAGACGGATTTGACACTCAGAAGAAATCTCAGAGAATATACGGGAGACGCGGCTGTTATTATGGTGGCGCAGCGCATCAGCACAATACTGGATGCAGACAGAATCCTGGTGGTAGATGATGGAAGAATTGCAGGAGAGGGAACGCACAGAGAGCTGCTGAAAAGCTGTCCGCTTTACCGTGAGATAGCGGAGCTTCAGCTTGGAGAGGAGGCGCTGAAAAATGAAAACTAACGTGTGGAAACGCCTTTTGGGATATCTGAAAGGATGCAGAATCCGGCTGTTTTTTGTCCTGCTGTTTGCGGCAGTCAGCACAGTATTTACAGTTATGGCTCCTTTTGTAATCGGAGAGGTAACGACGACAATTTTTGCAGGCATACGGGATGGAGTCTTCTACTGGGAGACGATTATCTGGCTTCTGGCTGTGCTGGTGGGACTCTATTTGATTTCTCAGTTGTTTGCGTTCTGGCAGAGCTTTGGAATGGCAAAGATTACAGCGCGGGTTATGGAGGCAATACGCGGCGATATTGATAAAAAAATGCACAGGCTGAAGCTGGATTATTATGATACGCATACGCACGGTGAGGTGCTCAGTGTGATAACGAACGATGTTGACCGGATCAATCAGGCTGTCAGCGAGAACCTGACTTCTATCGTTACACAGGTGATTACTGCCGTAGGGATTTTTCTGATGATGCTGGCAATCAGTCCGGGTCTGACGCTGATTCCTGTCGTTATGGTTCCGCTGTCTCTTCTGAGCGCTGCGGGCGTTATGAAGGCGAGTGGTAAGTATTATGGAAAGCAGCAGGAGCTTCTGGGAAGCCTGAACGGATATATTGAGGAAATGTATAATGGACAGTAGGTGGTGCAGTCCTTTGGATACCAGAAGCGCTCAGGCGAAAGATTTGAAGAGCTGAATCAGGAGCTGTGTGAAAGCTCCCGAAAGGCAGAGACAGCGGCAGGAACGGTAAGCCCCATCACTACGCTTGTAAATGATATGGGTTATGTGATTTGTGCAGGCATCGGCTGTCTGAGAGCGATTGGCGGGCTGATAACTGTAGGAAACGTTCAGGCGATGCTGGAGTATACGCGCCGATTCGCAGAACCGTTTTCCACGCTGGCAGGCATGGCAGGAAGCTTCGGCGCGGCGACGGCGGCAGGAAAGAGAATCTTCGATCTTCTGGATGCAGAGGAAGAAGAGCCGGATGCAAAGAAAAGCGAGACGCCTGAGACAAATGCAGGAAGTGTCGTATTTGAAAAAGTCCGTTTCGGATATACGCCTCAGAGAACTCTGATGAAGGGAGTAAACGTAACGGTAAAGCCGGGACAGAAGGTGGCGATTGTAGGTCCGACCGGAGCCGGAAAAACGACACTGATCAATCTTTTGATGCGGTTTTACGAGGTGAATGGAGGAAGAATTCTTGTAGACGGTACAGATATCCGCAGTATGACACGAAAGGAACTTCGGGATCGGTTTGGAATGGTGCTTCAGGATACCTGGCTCTTTGAGGGAACGATTGCAGAGAACCTTGGTTATGCGGAGGACGGAATGAGCCGGGAGAAAATAGTAGCTGCGGCAAAATCAGCCTGTGCGCATGACTTTATCAAGACGCTTCCCGGAGGCTATGATATGATGCTGACAAGAGGCGCGGAAAATATTTCTCAGGGAGAGCGCCAGCTTCTGACGATTGCAAGAGCGATTGCTTCCGATCCGGAAATCATGATTCTTGACGAGGCGACAAGCAACGTAGACACACATACAGAGGCGCTGATCCAGAAGGCGATGGCACGACTGATGCAGGGAAGAACAAGCTTCGTAATTGCGCACAGACTTTCTACAATACGCGATGCCGACATGATACTTTACATGGAGGACGGCGATATCAAAGAGGTCGGAAATCATGAGGAGCTGATGGAAAAGAACGGAAAATATGCTGCTCTTTACAACAGCCAGTTTGCATAACAGGGACTAAGCCTGCGTAACAGAGAGCAGCTTGCATAACAAAGATTATTTTTTTGGTCCGGAACGTCTGAAATAACTGCGCGTATCGCGGGCGGTTACGTCGGAGAGCAAAAGAACGGCAGTCAGATTTGGGAGAGCCATAAGGGCATTCAGCATATCAGAGATGCCCCAGACAAGATCAAGTCGCACAACGGGGGCGAAGACGAGTACGGCAATCCAGAGGAAGCGGTAAGGAAACATAGAGATTCTTCCGAAAAGATACTCAAGACAGCGTTCTCCGTAATAGGACCAGCCAAGGATAGTAGCGTAGGCGAAGGTAATGATTCCGAAGATCAGGACGGGAGTGCCGACGACAGGAATTTGGGAAAAGACGATGCCTGTCAGTCCGCCTCCCGTTCCTGCGCCTTCCGGGAGAAAAAAATCTGGCCGAAGGAGGCTGCTGACAAGGACAAGTCCGGTAATCAGACAGACGACGGCAGTGTCCCAGAAGGTGGCAGTCGAGGAGATGAGAGCCTGCCTGACAGGGCTGTCGGTACGCGCGGCGGCAGCGATGATGGGAGCCGATCCCATACCGGCTTCATTGGTAAAGAGACCGCGGGAGATGCCGTAGCGTGCGGCAAGCATGAATCCGGAGCCTGTCAGACCTCCGGCGAGAGCGCCCGTTTCTGTAAAGGCGCTTTTTACGATGAGAAGGCAGGCTTCAGGAAGGAAAGAATGGTTCATCCAGAGGATTGCAGCGCAGCCCAGGAGGTAGAAAAGAGCCATGAAAGGGACGAGCCTTTCGCAGACTCTGGATACAGAGCGTACGCCGCCCAGAATGACGGCGCAGGTGATAAGACCTGTTGTGACGCCGACGCAGAGAGGAAGCAGATCGGGCTTTTGTTCAAAAACAGCTTTCATCTGCGAGCCGGAAGGGAGAAGATCAAAAAGAGCCGGACAGAGTGTGGAAGAGATCGCGTTTACCTGTACGGCACAGCCTATTCCAAAGGAAGTCAGGACGCCGAAGACGGCGAAAAGAATGGCAGGAAATTTTAAATGCAGTCCTTTTTCCAGCGCATACATGGCTCCGCCCAGCATAGAGCCTTCTCTGGTGCGGACACGGTATTTTATGGCGATAAAGGATTCGGCGTAGGAGGTGGCAATTCCGAAGATTCCTGTGAGCCAGCACCAGAAGACAGCTCCGGGTCCTCCAAGAGCGACAGCCGTTCCCATGCCGATAATATTGCCTGTTCCAAGAGTAGAGGCAAGAGACGTAGACAGGGCGGCAAAGGGGCTGATATCGCCTCCGTCAGAGGAGCTTCGGGAAAAGGAGAGGCGGATTGCAAGAGGAAGCTTCCGCTGGATAAAACCTGTACGGAACGTCATATAGAGATGAGTTCCAAACAGCAGGCAAATCATAGGAAGCCCCCACAGAAAATGATTTACAGTTTCAACAGCGCAGCTTAAAGTATCCATAGTCAGTGCTCCGGGGCAATTTTTTATCATTATATGCAGAAGAGGAAGAGAAAAGGCGTTGCGCGAAAAGAGATATTTCAGATATAATAAAGAAAAAGGACCGGTGTTTGGAAGGTGCGAAATAGCGCAGGACAACGCCGGATTATTTTTTATATAAAAACTTTTCCGGATTAAAACTTTTTCAGAATATGTGCCGTCTAATAGACAGAACGGAAAGGAGGAGCAGGGATGAATGCAGAAGCCCTACAGAAGAAGGTAGAGGAAGAGGTACTGGATTCCTATGAAGCCATGTATCGTCTGGCATATACCTATGTAAGAAATGAAGAAGACGCTCTGGACATTGTGCAGGAAAGCGTATATAAAGCAATCAAATATTCCGGACGTGTCCGGCAGGAGGCCTATATCCGTACCTGGCTGTGGCGTATAGTAATGAACACTGCAGTAGATTTCATCCGAAAAAACCAGAAGGAGGTATCCCTGGAGGAAGCGGCAGAGACAGGACGGGAGGACGTCTATCAGGACTTTGATACGATGGAAGCGCTTAACGTTCTGAACGAGCGAGAGAAGACGGTCGTAGTCCTCAGGTATTTTGAGGATCAGAAGCTGGAGGATATAGCAAGGACTCTGAATGAGAATACGAACACAGTGAAGACGATTCTGTACAGGAGTCTTAAGAAACTGAGAATACACATGTCGGAAGGAGAGCTGCTTTATGAGGGATGAGAGACTGGACAAAATGAAGAAGGATTATGAAGAGATTAAGATTCCCGATACGCTGCTTCAGCGGGTGGAATCTGGAATTGAGACGGCAAAGAAGGAAAAAGAGGAGGAAAAGCGTATGAACAGAAAGAATAAGATGATATCGTTTGTAAAGGCAGCAGGCGGAGCGGCGGCAGCCGCTATGATTGCCATCACGGTGATGGCGAACTCAGGGGCAAATATTGCAAACGCCATGGCAAAGATTCCCGTTATCGGGGCGATTGCCGAGGTTGTGACCTTCCGCGAGTATAAGAATGCCAATAACCATATGACGGCAGAGGTTAAGACGCCGGAAATCAGCGTGAAGGACGAAAGCGGAACGGTAAACGAAGAAAGCACAGAAAAGATTAATAAGTCGATTCAGGAATATACGGATGCAATTATCGCACAGTATGAGGCAGATGTGGAAGCGTCCGGCGGAGAGGGCTACATGGATGTAGATCTGGATTATCAGGTAATTACAGATTCTGACCGTCTGTTTTCTATTCGTTTCGATAAGCTGCTTACAATGGCGAGCGGGGAACAGAGCGTAAAGATTTATCATATCGACAAGCAGACAGGCGAGATGATGGATCTTTCCGGAATCTTTAAAGAAGGAAGCGACTATATTACGGTAGTGACAGAAAATATTAAGGAGCAGATGAAAGAACAGATGGCTGCCGATGAAATGATCACCTACTGGCTGGATACCGATATGCCGGAAAATGATTTTAAGTCGATTACAGAGGACAGCACCTTCTATATCAACGAAGACGGAAAGCTGGTTATCGTATTTGACGAGTATGAAGTGGCGCCTGGTTTTATGGGAAGCGTAGAATTTGTAATTCCGACAGAGGCGATTCAGGATATCGCAGCGGACGGCTTTGTAAGCTGAAAAAGAAAATAAAAAAGAAAAATAGAAAAATAGTAAAGCGGAACAGGGGACGTGAAAGGTCATACCTGTTCCGCTTTTTGCACGATAGAAAATAAGGCGAAGAATCAGCGGTTTCCTTCACGGCGCAGCCATTCGACGATCTCAGGAAATTCCATAAAGTGAGAGGCTTTGACGAGAACAGAGTCGCCCTTCAACAGAAGAAGGGGCAAAGCGCTGATAAGTTCTTCCCGCGAATCAAAATGACGGCAGAGAAGAGATGGATTTTTAGCCGCAGCTCCTCTTGCTGTTTCTTTGGAAAGCTCGCCCACAAGAAAGAGAGCGTCGATTCCGGCGTCTGCGGCATGACAGCCTACATTGTAATGGAGCAGCTTTTCATTTTCCCCAAGTTCCCCCATATCGCCGAGAATTGCAACCTTGCGCCCGGAAGCGCAGGAAAGCACATCGAGGGAGGCAGCCATGGAAACGGGATTGGCATTGTAGCAGTCGTCAAGGATATCCCATTTCGTCGTATGAATCAGATGATTCCTGCCGCTTACGGGAGTAAGAGCTTCGATGCCGGAACGGATTTCATCGAGCGTAAGCCCGAGAGAAAGACCGACAGCTGTACCCGCCAGAGCGTTGTAAACCATATGGCGGCCGGGAATGGGAATCTGCGCCCGGAAGCTTCCTGATTTTGTACAGAAGGTGCATCGTGTTCCGGAAAGTCCCAGATCCTCGATGTCTTCCGCATAGAGATCGAGAGAGGAAGAAAGTCCGAAGAAAAGGGGAGAAACAGGACGCGAGTCCTTAAGCGTGATGAGCTTGTCATCGTCGCCATTGACAATAATATGGGCGCCGGGCTGTGCCTGTTCAAACATTTCCGTCTTTGCACGGAGAATTCCGTCCCGGTCCTTCAGGTTCTCCAGATGGCAGAGACCGATATTGGTAAGGACGCAGACAGTAGGCTTCGCCATGCGGGCAAGGCGCGTCATTTCTCCAAAATCGCTGATGCCCATTTCAAGAACGGCTGCCTCATGTTCTTCCCGTATGCGGAAGATGGTGAGGGGAAGACCTATTTCATTGTTAAAGTTTCCTTCTGTCTTCAGGACGCGGAAGCGCTGAGACAGAATGGATGCAATCATTTCCTTAGTGCTTGTCTTTCCTACGCTTCCCGAGATTCCTATGACAGGAATCGTGAGTGTGCTGCGGTAATATTCTGCGATCTTTTTGATTGCTTCCAGAGTGGAATCCACCAGAATATAGGGACCGGCAGGATGCTCAGGAGCTTCCTCGCAGAGTACGCAGGCAGCGCCTTTGGCATAGACGGAGGGGATGAAGCTGTGTCCGTCCACGCGGGCGCCCCGGACGGCTGCAAAAAGGAAGCCGGGTTCGACCTGACGGCTGTCGATTACGACGCCCTGTACTTCAGTAGATGAATCTTCTTCCCTGCCGACGTAGAGACCGCCGCAGGAAAGAGCTATTTGCCGGAGAGACATATTTTTCATAAAAACACCCTGCTTTCTTTGGAAAGATTTGTTTTAGAAAGATCTGTTTCGGAGAGAAACCTCTATCAGTTTTTCGCAGAGATCCTCATAGGACATGCCAAGAACGGCAGCTTCCTGAGGAAGAAGGCTGGTCGGCGTCATGCCGGGAAGTGTGTTGGCTTCCAGACAGTAGATGGACTGATCTGCGCTGCTCATCATAAAGTCCATCCGTGCGTAGGAGGTCAGGCCAAGAGCCTCAAATGCCATTTCCGCATAGTGCTGCATTTCCTTTGTCAGGGCTTCGGGCAGATCGGCAGGACATGTCTCGACCGTGCTTCCGGGCTGGTATTTATTCTTGTAGTCGTAAAAGCCCTTAAGAGGAGCGATCTCAATAACGGGAAGAGCTTTTCTGTCGATAACGCCCACGGAAAACTCACGTCCTTCGATAAACTGTTCGACGATAACACTTTCTCCGAAAGAGTAGGCGTCCTTCAGAACAGCAGGAAGTTCTTCCGGCTGTTCAACGCGGTAGGTTCCGACGCTGGAACCGCCGCAGACAGTCTTCACCATGCAGGGGAAGGGAAGAGAGGAAGCGTCAGCTTCTTCTCCGTTTTTCAGCGTGATTCCGGCAGGAGTCGGAATTCCGGCAGCCCGGAAAAACTGCTTCGAGATGCTCTTATCCATAGCGATGGCGCTGCTCAGGTAACCGGTTCCGGTGTAGGGGATTCCCATAAGATCAAAGGTTGCCTGAATACGTCCGTCTTCTCCGCCTGCTCCGTGAAGTCCGAGAAAGACAATATCAGCCATATTGCAGAGCGCAAGAACATTCGGGCCGAACATGCTTCTTCCTCCGTCCTTTCTCAGTTCGCAGAGACGGGAAAGGTCAGGGGCGTCTGCAGAAACAGCCTGAATATCCTTCGCCCAGTCTGTATCCTGAGAGAAGATGTCCTCTGTCACAGGCTCTTCGCTTTCATAGCCCAGATATACGTCGATCAGGACAGCCTGATGTCCGCGGTTTTTTAAGGCACGGTAGATTTTGCTTCCGGAGCTTAACGATACGTCGCGCTCCGTGCTTGTTCCGCCGGCAAGTACAACAATTTTCATAATAGCCTCCTCTGTTTCAACATATCTTTTAAAGATATTATGGGATGCGCGTTTTTTAGAGAAGCGCGCGGTTTTTGTCGAGCATTTCCTGAATTTTTTTCTGCGTGTAAGCGCCAAGGAATTTGCGCTCTTCTCTGGAAAGCTCTGCAGGAAGAATGGGCTTTCCGTATTCCAGAATGACGTGGCATTTGCGAATAAACGGAATATGATTTTCAAACATTTCTGCAGAGTTTGTGATGGCCATAGGAATGATGGGACAGCCTGTCTTTTCTGCCATTTTCAGACTGCCTTCCTTAAACGGCATCATCGTATCAGAGTGATTGCGCGTTCCCTCCGGAAAGATGCAGATAGAGATTCCTCTTTTAATATATTCAATTCCCTGCAAAATCGTTTTCAATCCGGCTTTGATATCGTCGCGGTCAAGAAACAGGCAGTAAAGAGCCTTCATCCAGTCGCGGAGAAGGGGAATGCGAAGCATTTCCACCTTGGCGATATAACCGGTAAGTCCGGGACAGCGGGCATAAGTCATTACGACGTCAAAGTAGCTGCGGTGATTTCCGACATAGAGAACAGCCTGATCTTTAGGGACGTTTTCCTCTCCTATAACAGTCAGCTTCACGCCTGTGACGAACATAATCAGTTTAAATGCGCCCTGAACAAGACGCAGGCAGCTGTAATCCTTCGCTTTCGGACTGAATTTTCCGATAACCCACTCAATGAGAAGAACGGGAATACCAAGAATCAGATAAAGCGTTACAATGAAAGCTACAAGTATCGTTCGTATCATATTTTCTTCCTACCTTCCAAACAGTTCTGTCATCTGGCGCAGACCCTGTGCCATTCCTTCGTTCAACGCTCCATTCTGAAAGCGCCACGCCCAGTTTCCTTCCGCTGTGCCGGGAGTGTTCATCCGCGCTTCGCTTCCGAGATTCAGAAGATCCTGTACAGGGAAAATTGCGTAACGGGCGATGCTCCCCAGGCAGATGCGTATGAAATCCCAGCTGATGCTGGAAGCGTCCGTGTTCATATAGCGGCGCACCTTGTCGCGGGAGTATTCGGAAGCATGCTGATACCAGCCGGTAGTGGTATCGTTGTCATGCGTTCCCGTGTAGCAGATGCAGTTTCGCGTGTCGAACTGATGCGGAAGGAAGGTGCTTTCTCCGCCGTCAAAGGCAAACTGGAGAACGCGCATTCCCGGGAATCCCAGAGAGTCGCGAAGCTTTACGACTTCGGGAGTGATAAGACCCAGATCCTCTGCAAAAATCGGCAGATCTTCTCCGAGGGCTTTGTGAACCGCCTGAAAGAGTTCCGCGCCGGGTCCTTTGCGCCAGACACCGGTCATGGCGTTCTCAGCATCGGCAGGAACCTCCCAGTAGGATTCAAAACCGCGGAAATGGTCGATGCGCACATAATCCACTTGTTCGAGCTGATGGCGGACGCGGGCGATCCACCACTGGTAGCCGTCCTTTTTATGAGCCTTCCAGTCATAAAGGGGATTGCCCCACTTTTGACCGGTGGCGCTGAAATAATCGGGCGGAACGCCTGCCACACAGGAGGGATAGCCCTCTTCGTCCACCTGAAACAGCTCCCGGTTTGCCCAGACGTCGGCTCCGTCCGGCGAAACAAAAATAGGGATATCGCCTATCACAGCGATTCCGTGCTCATTGGCATATGTCTTCAGATCCTTCCACTGTATGGAGAAAATAAACTGAAGGAACGCCTGATAGAGGATGCCGTCTTTAAATTTCTTTTCCCAGACAGCGCGGTTGCTTTCCGAGAGATTGCGAAGCGCTTCCGGCCATTTGGTCCAGGGAAGCCCTGCCTGATCTTCGCGGATGGCGGTGAAGAGGCAGTAATCGGAAAGCCAGCTTTCGCTGCGGGCACAGAAAGCGTCGAACTCCTTCTGAAGCTCGGGATTGTCTGCACGGCAGAAATTTTCAAAGGCTTTTTTGTATAAAGGATATTTGTATTCCCGAACCTTGTCGTAGTCGACAAAAGAGGGATCGAAAGCCGGAATGTTCTGCAGATCGGAGGAAGAAAGAAGTCCCTGACGGCAGAGAAGCTCCGGGCTTATCAGGAGAGGTTCTCCTGCAAAAACGGAATATCCCTGATAAGGTGAATTTCCGAAGGATGTAACAGGCACAAGCGGAAGAATCTGCCAGAGATGCTGTCCGGATGCAGCCAGAAAGTCTATAAAATCGTACGCTCCCTTTCCGAAGTCTCCAATGCCGTAGGGAGAGGGAAACGAAGTCGGGTGAACCAGAACGCCGCTGTATCTGTAATTGACAGAAGTGTCGTCTGATGAATGTAAACGCATAATGTTCCTCCTTAAAAGCAGATCTTTTTGCGGAAGCTCGGATCTGCCCTACGTTATTATAATAAAGTCAGACGCAAAAAACAAGGATTACAGGGCATTTTCCCAAAAGGAAATCCATAGATATAGATTAAGAAAGGCAGCGTCTGAAAGGGGAAAAGGGAAGGACGGCAGGAAGACGCCGGTTCCGGAACAATTATGTGGAAAAGAGTTCTTTTGATTGGAAGTATTCTGATTTTTCTGTCCGGCTGCAGTGTGCAGACCAACAGAACGGAAAAGGTAAGGGATCTGGAATATACGATTGTGGAGGAAGGGGAGATGCCGGAGGAACTGTGGAATATTCTGGAGGAAAAGAAAAAGGAGAGCTTTAAGCTGACATACGAGGCAGAGGGAAGTTTGTATCTGTGCATAGGGTACGGCGAACAGCCCACAGGAGGATATAGCATTTCCGTGAACGAGCTGTACCTTTCAGAAAATGCAGTTTATTTCGATACCAATCTCATAGGACCGGAGGCATCGGAAAAAACGGCAGAGACGGCGAGTTATCCGTATCTGACAGTTAAGACGGAATATCTGGATAAACCAGTCGTATTTCAGTAAGAGGATGCATAAACTGATAGAAAATCAAGAGGAAAGCAGGTGTATGTTGTGGAGCTTGTCCGCAAAACAATTCATATGATACGCCAGAAAGCGAAGGCAGTTAGCCAGATTACGCTGGATGACGACTGCAATATTCCGGAGTCCATGCCTGACGCAGGAATGATTATTCAGGAAAAAGGGAAGATAGAAATTGAGGAAGTAAAAACGGAGAACGCAGGCGTGACGGTGCGCGGTGCGCTGCTTTTTTTCATTCTCTATATGGAGGATGCGGAGGAAGGAGGACTGTACAGTGTAAAAGGCAGGATTCCTTTCGAGGAGCATATACATGTGGAAAGCGTCGGGGACGGAGATTCCGTTCAGCTTCGGTGGATGCTGGAGGATGTATCGGCTGTTCTGATTAATTCCAGAAAGTTCGGCGTAAAGACAGTCGCATCCCTGGAGATTACGGCAGAAGAACTAAGAGACGCGGAGGTTCCTGTGGAAGCGCCGGAGAAGGAAGGACTGCAGATCAGAACCTGCCCCGTTTCCGCCGCAGCGCTGACAGTGAAGAAGAGAGATACCTGTCGCATCAAAGATGAGATCATTCTTCCGGCTAACAAGCCGAATATCCGCCAGATTATATGGCAGGACGCCGTTTTGCAGGGGACGGAGCTTAAGACGGGAGAGGGCGAGATTCTGATAAAAGGAGAGCTTGCCGTCTTTGTTCTGTATGAAGGGGAGGAAGAGGGAAAGCCCGGATGGCTGGAACAGATTCTTCCATTTACCAGCAGAGTGGACGCCGCAGGCTGTCAGGAGGGAATGCCGGGGATTCTTGAGGCGTCCTTATCCGGCTGTGAGCTGGAGGCAAAGCCTGATTATGACGGGGAACTGAGAGTGCTTCATGCCGACGCTTTGCTGGAGCTGGATATCAGGCTTTACAGGGAAGAGAGACTGAATCTGATCTGCGATCTCTATAGTCTGAAAGAAGAGCTTCTTCCCCAGATGCGCCGGGAGACATACGAAAGCCTACTTGTAAGCAGCGTTTCCAAATGCCGCGCGGCGCAAAGGATCAGGACGGGAAATCAGGAAGCGCAGATTCTCCAGCTCTGTCATAGCAGCGGAGAAGTCAAGGTGGATGAGAGTCGTGTGACAGACGAGGGAATTTTCGTGGAGGGAGCTGTTCAGGTGCAGACACTCTATGTGACGTCAGACGACAGCCATCCCATGCTCTGTCTGAAAGGGAGTGTTCCTTTTGAACATCTGACGGAGGTTCCGGGAATACGGCCCGACAGCTCCTGCTTTATTCACGCCTCACTGGATCAGCTTTCTGCGGAGATGACGGGAAATGGAGAGCTGGAGATAAGGGTGACAGTTCTGATAAGCGCTCTCATATTCGCGCCGATGTCGTTTGAGTGTATTACGGAGGTGCAGGAGGCTCCTCTTGATATCGAGGCGGTTAAGGCGCTTCCTGGTTTTCTTCTGTATACGGTGCAGTCTTCAGACACCTTATGGGATATTGCGAAGGCAGGAAGGACGGCTCCGGCAAGGATCTGCGAACTGAACGGGATATCGGAGGAAGATGTGAAGACGGGACAAAAGCTTTTGCTTATGAAGGAACCAGGATAGTGCCTGACGCCGGAAGAAGGAGGCAGAAGAAGGGAGACTTCCGTTAAAAAAATGGCGAATACATAGTGGCACGGGATCGTAATTTATGGTATTATGATAATGTTATAATTGATAATATTATAATTGGGATACAGACAAAATCCAGTCACTGGAAGGGCGCGGCGCTCTGATGCCGCGCCTGAGTATAGAAAACACAGGAAGTAGAATACTATGGATAAAATGCAGTTAAAGGCGCTGGCAAAGATCAATCTGGGGCTTGACGTTTTAAGAAAACGGGAGGACGGCTATCACGACGTCCGGATGATTATGCAGACAGTGCGTATTTTTGACAGAATTCAGCTTATCCGGCAGGACAGGGAAGGCATCCGGGTGCGGACAAATCTTTATTACCTGCCGGCCAATGAAAATAATCTTGTATATAAGGCGGCAAAGCTTTTGTTTGATGAGTTCGGACTGCCGGGAGGTATTCTGATTGATCTCAGAAAATATATTCCCGTCGCGGCAGGAATGGCGGGAGGAAGCTCTGACGCCGCAGCTGTTCTGTTCGGAGTCAACCGTATGTACGATCTGCGGCTTTCTCTGGAACAGCTGATGGAAAGAGGCGTGAAGATAGGAGCGGACGTTCCTTACTGTCTGATGCGCGGAACGGCGCTTGCAGAAGGAATCGGAGAAGTTTTAAGTCCTCTGCCGCCCATGCCGCCCTGCAATATTCTTGTTGCGAAGCCGGGCATCAGCGTTTCCACAAAGTTTGTGTATGAAAATCTCCATGCAAACGAGCTGGAGCATCACCCGGACATTGACGGGATTCTTGAGGGACTGCGCCGTCAGGATATCAGGATGATGGCAGACGCCATGCGCGGAGGCAACGTGCTGGAGACGGTGACCGTTCCGGCGTATCCGGTGATTCAGAAGATCAAGGATATGATGGAGGAAGGCGGAGCGGCTATAGCTTTAATGAGCGGAAGCGGACCGACTGTCTTTGGAATTTTTGAGGACAGGACGCAGGCAAGACGAACGATGTCGGCTCTTCGCCGGGCGCGCCTGGCAGGACAGCTGTTCCTGACGACGCCTTATAACAGCGGCAGGAGGGAAAAACAATGAAGCAGGATTTGCACACCAATATGAACGAATACCTTCCTCTGCGCGACGTAGTGTTTCAGACGCTGCGTCAGGCGATTCTGCACGGAGAGCTTGAGCCGGGAGAGAGACTGATGGAGATTCATCTGGCGGACAGGCTGGGCGTGAGCCGGACGCCAATTCGGGAGGCGATTCGGAAGCTGGAGCTGGAAGGCCTGGTTGTGATGATTCCGCGCAGAGGCGCGATAGTGGCAAGTATCACGGAAAAGGATCTGAAGGACGTTCTGGAAGTGCGCCGGACGCTTGAAATTATGGCAGTGGAAATGGCATGCGACAGAATTACTCCGGAGCTTTTGAAAGAGCTTGAGAAAGCCGGGGAGGAATTCCGAAGCCTGAAGGACAGCAGCGATTTCACAAGTCTGGCGGCGGCTGATGTGAAATTCCACGATATTATTTATGCGGCAGCCGATAACCAGAGACTTATCAGTATTCTGAATAATCTGAGAGAGCAGATGTACCGTTACCGTCTGGAATATCTGAAGGATCAGGAAAGCCATGAGTGTCTCGATAAGGAGCATGAGGCAATTTACCGGGGCATACAGAATAAGGACAAGGCTGCTGTGACGGCAGCGATTGGACAGCATATAGATAATCAGAAAAAGGCGATTCTGAAAGCTTTGAATGAAAAGGGAGAATAGACAGAAAAAAAGGCGGAAAACAGACGGCGTATAAAATCGGAAGAAGCGGCAATCCTCATAGAAAGCCCCTGCAAAAATCGAAGAAGGCAGAGGGCGGGAGGAATGTGATGAAACGATCAGAAGCTGTTATTTTAGCACTTTCACTGGCGGCAGGTCTTCTGGGAACCTGCCTGTTTTCCGGATACGCGTCTGAACCGGCAAAGCCGGTCCGGCTGGAACAGACAGCCTGGTGGGGCGGTCTTTACCCTGAGTACGGGGTGGCAGGAGCTGTGGAGCCGAAGAAGACAGACGATCTGCAGGGCTCTGAAGCCGCTCCGGAGCGCGAGATACGTTTTCGGTATCTGACATTTTTAAATGAGCTGGGAGGAACAGATGAGTGAACTGAGAGATGCCCCGATAGGGGTATTTGATTCCGGAATCGGTGGTCTTACGGTTGCGCGCGAGATCATGCGCCAGATTCCTCAGGAGAGGATAGTATATTTTGGAGATACGGCAAGACTGCCGTACGGAAGCAAGAGCCGGAATACGATTATAAGATATTCCCGCCAGATTGTCCGCTTTCTGCGCACGCGGGAGGTAAAGGCTATTGTAGTGGCATGCAATACGGCAAGCGCCTATGCGCTGGAGACGCTGCAGCAGGAATTTGACATTCCGATTATCGGAGTTGTAAAGCCGGGCGCACGCGTAGCCGCAAGAGAGAGCGCGGGCGGAAATATCGGCGTGATTGGTACGGCAGGCACAGTGGGCAGTCATATTTACAGGGAGTACATACAGGGGCTGAGACCGGACGCGAAAGTGTTTGAGAAGGCGTGTCCGCTTTTTGTTCCTCTGGTTGAGGAAGGCTGGAGAAAAGATCCGGTGACGGAGACCATAGCGGAGCGGTATTTGGAAGAAATGAAAGAGAGAGAAGTCGATACGCTGATCCTTGGCTGCACTCATTATCCCCTGCTCCGTTCTACGGTGAGAAAGATTATGGGCGAAGAAGTCGTGCTTGTCAATCCGGCATATGAGACGGCGATAGAGCTTCGGGAGCTTCTGAAAAGAGAACATATGGAAAATCAGGGCTGTGATAAGATGCAGGAAAATCCTTATGAATTTTTTGTCAGCGACGAAGCCGAGCGCTTCCGGGCGTTTGCCGATTCCATTCTGCCGGTTGATATCACAGGAGCGCGTCAGATTCAGATAGAGGAGTATTGATAATTATGACAAAAGAAGTGCTGCTGACGATTTTCGGACTTCAGATGATTGAGGACGGACAGAGCGAGCCGGTGGAGCTTGTGACGGCTGGAGACTATTATTTCCGGAATGGAAAGCATTATATTCTGTATGACGAAGTGACGGAAGGTTCTTCGCAGCATACCCGGAATGTAGTAAAGATAGGGAAGGAACGGCTGGAAGTAAGCAAGAAGGGGCTGACGAACGTACATATGGTGTTCGAGAAGGATAAAAAGAATCTGTCCGCCTACGAGCTGCCGTTTGGGAGTATCCTGGTCGGTATTCAGGCAAACGATGTGGAGATCCGGGAGGAAGAGAACAGAATCGATGTAGAGGTACGGTACAGCCTCGATGTGAACGAAGAATTCCTTGCCGACTGTCATATCAAAATGAATATCCAGTCCAGAACAGCCGGAAATTTCCGGCTTCAGCAATAGAAAGCAACAGAATTCAGAAGCAACCGAATTCAAAAGCAACAGGATGCATGGAAAGCAATAGAAAACAGAGGAAAACGAAATAAAAAAGGCGCAGCCTTCACGGTTCGATATCGTGTAAGCTGCGTCTTCTTTTTGTTTGTTTTTTGTTTGCCTTTTTCTATTTGTCTTTTTTGAAAAGTCTCTTGAAAAAGCCTTTTTTCTTAACCGGAACCTCAAGTCCGCCGCGGGCGCTTTTGATCTCGGAAATGTAAATGCCGCTTACTACGACCTTTACTTCCTTCTTAACAGGAAGAACCTCAAAAACCTGCGGGTCGCAGGAGAGGGTCATGATCCTTGGTCCGACTTTAGCCTTTACGATAGGAAGCTTGTTCCAGCGAAGATATTTGGGCGTCTGCTCGATGACCTGGGCAGGCAGTCCGGATTCTGATAATTTCAGTTTCTTCTTATCAATGACAAGCATGCTGACAGTCTGAGCGACTGCATCCATCTGCTCTTTCTGGATTGCCTGGCGGCGCTGCGCCTTTCTGCCCCAGAAGTAGAGAGCTACCAGCAAAGCGATCAATACGACGATTACAACGGTTAAAACAATCATAGGTGTTGACATACACTCAGTTCCTCCTCGGTATTTCACGTATTTCTCATTATAGCAGTTTTTCTGGTAAAGTGCAAGGAAAAATGGTATACTTCAGATAGGTCTGAAACAGTCTTCGGACAGCTTAAGGAAGCTGCTGAAAAATAGTTTGGCGAAGAGAAAGGAGGCAGATAAAAATGGATCTTCTTATGGCAGCAGGAACTGCTTTAACAGAATTTGTGAGCTTCTGGATGGAGCATCTGATTTTTATTAATGTCGTACTTTCTGTCGTCATCGTATTTTTTGAGAGACGCGACCCGAGGACCGTGTGGACCTGGCTTCTCGTCTTATATTTTATTCCGATTCTCGGCGTCTTTCTGTATTTTATGATAGGGCACGATTTTCACAAACAGCACATGTTCCGGACGAAGGAGATAGAGGACGCGATGTACTCCGCTATCAGCAAGCAGGAGGAGACGATCATCCGGGACGGCTTTGCCCCGTCTGATCCGCGTATGAGGAAATTTTCCGATATGGTGCTGATGAATCTGGAAGCGGCGGATTCCGTGTACAGCTCTGACAATGAGGTGGAGATTTTTACAGACGGCAGGGAGAAATTTCAGGCTCTCTACAGAGAGATGCAGAAGGCAAAGGAATATATTCATATTCAGTATTATATTATCCGCAGCGACGAGCTGTGGGAGCCTTTTGAGGCGCTTCTGGAGCAGAAGGTCCGGGAAGGCGTGGAGGTCCGTCTTCTTTATGACAGCATGGGCTGCCGGAAAATGAAGAGGAGCGACTGGAAACGAATCCGCTCGAAAGGGATTCAGGTGGGAGAGTTTTTTCCGGCTGTTCTGGGGCGGCTTCAGCTTCGCATGAACTACAGAAATCACAGGAAAATTGTGATCATAGACGGGAAGACGGCTTTCGTAGGAGGCTTTAATATCGGTCGTGAATATCTCGGACTGGATGAAAAATTCGGCTACTGGCGTGATACGCATCTTAGAATCCGCGGCTCTGCCGTACTTTCCCTTCATATCCGTTTTATTCTGGACTGGAATTATACGACAAAGCAGAATCTCTTTATTCAGGACAGATATTTCCATGCGCAGAAGGAAAAGCCGGGGGACGAAGCGGTACAGATTATTACCAGCGGACCCGATTCCAAGTGGCAGAACATCCGTAATGTATATCTGAAAATGATCAGCAAGGCGAGAAAGAATATTTATATTCAGACACCGTATTTTATTCCGGATGAGGCGGTTCTTGACGCCATCCGTATTGCAGCCATGTCCGGCGTGGACGTAAGGGTGATGATTCCCTGCAAGCCGGATCATCCGTTTGTTTACTGGGCGACTTACTCCTATATCGGAGATCTTCTGGATGCCGGAGCAAAGTGCTATACCTATGACAACGGCTTTCTTCATGCGAAAGGAATGGTGGTGGACGGGCTTGTAAGCTGTTACGGCACAGCCAATATGGATATCAGAAGCTTTCGTCTCAATTTCGAGGTAAACGCCGTGATCTACAGCTCCCGCACAGCGCGGAAAATGGAGCAGATTTTTATGGAGGATTTGAAAAAGAGTACGAGAGTGACGCGCTACCTTTACGGGCGGCGTTCTTACCTGGTCCGTTTTAAAGAGCAGTTTTCGAGACTGCTTTCGCCGCTTTTGTAAGAGGCAGGAAATAAGATGTTGCAGGAAACAGGAAGGAAGACGCATCTTGTCGCGGAAAAGAAAATATGATAAGGTAATTTTTATTAAGAAAGGGAAAGAAGAGGAGATAAGATTATGAAAAATAAGTTGGTTATAACAGCTCTCCTTGCAGGAATGCTTGCTCTGACAGCAGCCTGCGGAGGAAAGGATAAGACTGCGGAAGAAGCAGGAATTGCCGCAGAGTTTCCGAACAGCAAGGTGACAAAGCTTGGCAGCTATAAAGGCGTTGAAGTTCCGGCCGTTTCCGTGGAGGTAACAGACGAGGAGATTCAGGCGCAGATTGACAATCTTCTGAATTCCTATCCGGATGTTAAAACGGTAGAGGGAAAGACGACGATAGAAGAAGGCGATATTGTGAATATCGATTTTGTCGGCAAGCTGGACGGAGAGCCGTTTGAGGGCGGAAGCTCGGGAGAGGGCGGCACAAATCTGGAAATCGGTTCGGGAAGTTTTATCGACGGTTTTGAGGACGGTCTGATTGGAAAGACGACGGGAAGCACGGTGGAGCTTCCGCTTACATTTCCGGAGGAATATTCCCTGAATCCTGATCTGGCGGGAAAGGATGTTGTTTTCGAGGTGACGATTCACGATATTGTAGAGTATGTGACGCCGGAATGGAACGACGAATTTGTGCAGAAGAATACAGAGTATGCTTCTGTCGACGCATATGTGGAAGCCGCGCGCGAGCTGATGAAGAAGCAGAAGGAAGAAAATGCCAAGGGAGAAAAAGAATACAGCGTAATGGAAGCGATTATTGCCGATTCTGAATTCGAATGTGACGAAAAGGAGCTTCAGAGCCTGAAGGACAGCCAGCTCCAGCAGTACGAGACGTATGCTTCCTATTACGGTGTCGGACTCGATGAATTTCTTTTAAGCGCCATGCAGCTTACCAGAGAAGCGTTTGATGAGCAGATAGACGAGATGGCAAATTTCCAGCTTAAATGTACGCTTATCGTAGACGCGGTAGCCCGCGAAGAAAAGCTTACTCTGACAGACAAAGAGTATAAGGAAGGTCTTGAGTCTCTGGCAGGGGAATTTAACGCAGAGTCGCCGGAGGCGTTTGAAAAGCAGTATGGACGCGATATGGTGGAAAACAGCCTTCTCTATGATAAGACGGTTGATTTTCTGACAGAGCAGGCAGTGGAGATTTAAAAATGCTGAGACTTAGGCCTTACCATCCGCTTGATGCGGATAAGATTGTGACCTGGCTTTCGGACAGGAAGCTTTTTGAGCTTTGGAGCGCCGGACGGTTTGTTCAGTATCCGCCTTCCGCAGAGGAATTAAATGCTTTTTATGAGAAGAACGGAGGCGAAACGCTCTGGGGGATGACGGCTTTTGATGAAGAGGGAACGGCGGGCCATGTAATGATGCGCTATCTTGATCCTGAGAAAAAGGAGATCCGTCTGGGCTTGATTGCAGTCGCCGGCAGACACAGGGGAAAGGGATATGGACGCCGCATGGTTTCTATGGCAGTGCAGTATGCTTTTTCGTTTGCAGGAGCAGACAGGGTGTCTATAGCAGTATTTACAGAAAATCAGGCGGCAATAAGGTGCTATGAATCCTGCGGTTTTGTAAAGACAGAGGAAAATGGAAGTCCGGGGAAAAGTTCTTATTCAATGAAGAGGAATGGGAGCTGATAGAAATGGAGCTGAGAAAAACAGATGATAGATACAGTATTTCTTGATTTGGACAATACAATTTTTGATTTCAGCAAGGCGGAGAAAATAGCTCTGAAAAAAACGTTGGAGACGCTGGGAGTGGACACTTCGGAAAAAACGCTTGCACGCTACAGTGTCTTAAATACAGCGCAGTGGAAGCTCCTTGAAAAAGGGGAGATTACCCGGAAGGAGGTGAAGGTGCGCCGATACCGTCTGCTTTTTGAGGAGCTTGGAACAGACGCTTCCGCAGAGGAAGCGGCGGCTCTCTATGAGTCTCTTCTTGGAATCGGGCATTATTTTATGGAGGGAGCGGAAGAGCTTCTCAATGAGCTGAAAGGAAAGTACAGACTTTATCTTGCGACGAACGGAACGGCAAGCGTGCAGAAGGGGCGGATTGCAAGCGCGTCTCTGGAGCAGTATTTTGACGGCATTTTTATTTCAGAAGAAATAGGTTATAATAAGCCGGACAAAGCTTATTTTGAAGCCTGCTTTGCCGAGATTCCTGATTTCGTGAAAGAAAAGGCAGTCATCGTAGGAGACAGCCTTACGTCAGATATTCAGGGCGGTATCAACGCAGGAATCCGCACAGTATGGTTTAATCCCAAGGGAGAGCCCGGGGACGGGGAGATCGTGGCGGATGCTGAAATCAGGAGCCTCCTTGAGCTTCCTGAACTTTTAGAGAGGCAATAGAGAAATACAAAAAAGAAAGGAAGAGATTCTATGGAATTTCTGGAACTTGCAAAAAAGAGATTTTCTGTGCGGCAGTATACAGATAAAAAGGTTGAGAAGGAAAAGCTTGACAGAGTGCTGAAGGCAGCTTGGGTGGCGCCCACGGCATGTAATCTGCAGCCGGTACATATGCTTGTGGTAGAGAGTGAAGAAGGAATTGAGAAGGTAAAGAAAGCCGCGAATATTCATGGCGCTTCGATGGTCATTCTTGTGTGCGCAGATCAGGAAAAAGCATGGAAGCGTGCCTGCGACGGAAAATGCTCGGCAGATATCGACGCTTCGATACTGACTGACCATATGATGCTGGAGGCAACGGAGCTTGGACTTGGATCTCTGTGGATTTGCAGCTTCCGCCCGGATGTACTCCGCGAAGAATTTGCGCTTCCTGCCAATCTGGAGGTTGTAAATATTCTTGCTCTTGGCTATGCAGCCTGCGGTCAGGCAGATCCGGAGCGTCATTCAGAAAAGAGGGCGTCTCTGGAGAGCATGGTTTCTTACGAGAAGCTTTGATAAAAGAATCTGGAAACGAAGGAAAATACAATGATGACATTGAGAGATTTACCGATTGGAAAAACGGCGACCATCGTCTCGGTAGGAGGCGAAGGAGCTTTAAGGCAGCATTTTCTTGATATGGGTCTGATACCTTCCGGCGATGTGACGATGGTAAAATATGCGCCTATGGGAGATCCGGTGGAGCTTCGCATACATAGCTATGAGCTGACGCTTCGCCTGGCGGACGCGGAGAAGATTGAGATTGAAAATATCAGGGACGCGGAAGGGACATCAGAGAAGAAGCTCGTACATGCGATTCCGCATCCCGGACTGGGCGAGGGCGGAAAATACCATGCGAGAAAGACGGAGAATCCGCTTCCGGACGGAACGCCGCTGACGTTTGCTCTGGCAGGAAACCAGAACTGCGGAAAAACGACGCTTTTTAACCAGCTGACAGGCTCTGCCCAGCATGTGGGCAATTTTCCGGGAGTGACGGTGGACAGGAAGGACGGCGCAATACGCGGGAAAGCCAATACGCTTGTGACAGATCTTCCCGGAATTTATTCCATGTCTCCGTATTCCAGCGAAGAGATCGTTACAAGAAATTTTGTGCTGGACGAACATCCCCGCGGAATTATTAATATCGTAGACGCTACCAATATCGAGAGAAACCTGTATCTGACCATGCAGCTGATGGAGCTGAATATTCCGATGGTGCTTGCTCTGAACATGATGGACGAAGTGAGGGAAAACGGCGGTTCTATCGTAATTAACCGGATGGAAGAGATGCTGGGGATTCCCGTCGTCCCGATTTCGGCGGCAAAAAATGAGGGAATCGACGAGCTGGTGTCTCATGCCCTTCATGTGGCAAAGTATCAGGAGAAACCGGAGAAGATGGACTACTGTGACGCCAACGACGACGGCGGAGCCGTACACCGCTGTCTCCACGCGATTATGCATCTGATTGAGGATCATGCGGAGGAAGCGGAGATTCCCGTGCGCTTTGCAGCATCCAAGCTTGCAGAAGGCGACGCGCTTATTCTGGAAAGTCTGAAGCTCGATGAAAATGAACAGGAGACTCTGGAACATATCGTAAGACAGATGGAGAAGGAGAGAGGACTCGACAGAGCTGCGGCTATTGCGCATATGCGCTTTGATTTTATAGAAAAGATTTGTGAGGAGACGGTTGTGAAACCACGGGAGAGCAGAGAGCATCTCCGCAGTGTGAAGATAGACAGGCTTCTCACGGGAAAATATACGGCGATTCCCTGCTTTGTTGCGATTATGGGACTTGTGTTTTACCTTACCTTCGGCGTGATAGGAGCCTTTCTTTCAGATATTCTTGATAAGGGCATCACGCTCCTTGGCGCAGCCGTGGAACAGGGGCTGGTGGCAGGACATGCCAGCGAAGCGATACGCTCCCTTGTGATGGACGGAGTATTTAACGGCGTGGGAAGTGTTCTGAGCTTTCTTCCCGTGATTGTAACGCTGTTTTTCTTCCTCTCTCTTCTGGAAGACAGCGGTTATATGGCGCGGGTAGCCTTTGTCATGGACAAGCTCCTGAGAAAAATCGGTCTGTCCGGGCGCAGTATTGTGCCGATGCTGGTAGGTTTTGGCTGTACCGTTCCGGGCGTAATGGCAAGCCGGACGCTTCCGTCGGAGCGCGACAGAAAAATGACGATTCTTCTGACGCCGTTTATGAGCTGCTCGGCAAAGCTTCCGATTTACGGTTTCTTTACAGCGGCATTTTTCCCGGACCATGCGGCGCTTGTGATGATTCTTCTCTATTTTGGAGGAATTGTCATGGCAATCTTAATGGCACTTCTTATGCGCCATTCGGTATTTAAAGGAGAAGCGGTTCCCTTTGTTATGGAGCTTCCCAATTACAGAATGCCGGGTGCAAAAAATGTAGGTCATCTTCTCTGGGATAAGGCGAAAGATTTTCTTCAGAGAGCCTTTACCGTTATATTTATTGCGACGCTTGTAATCTGGTTCCTGCAGACCTTTGATATGCGCCTTCACATGGTTTCAGATTCCAAAGACAGCATTCTGGCGCTGGCAGCAGGCGTGATCGCTCCGGTATTCGCGCCGATGGGATTTGGAGACTGGAGAATTTCCACCGCCCTGATATCAGGCTTTATGGCAAAGGAAAGCGTGGTATCCACTCTTTCCGTTCTGTTTGGAAGCACAGAGGCGCTGATGACAGTCATTACGCCGCTTGCAGCGGCAAGTCTTCTTGTCTTCTGTCTGCTTTATACGCCCTGTGTCGCGGCTGTTGCGGCGATTAAAAGGGAACTGGGAGGAAAATGGGCTGTAGCCGTGGTGGTCCTTCAGTGCGCGATTGCCTGGCTGGCAGCATGGGCAGTGTATCTTATCGGCGGACTGTTCTTCTAACGCTTTTTTCGGTATTCTTTCGGCAGCATTTGAAAGAATTCTTTAAAGGCGGTTGAAAATTTACTCTGGCTGTCATATCCGACAGAAAGAGCGATTTCAGCGATACTCATTTCAGATTCCAGAAGCAGCCGGGCAGCCTGGCGCATCCGGTGTTCTTTCATATGTGCGGCGATGGACGTGCCGTAAACAGATTTAAACAGAGCTTTCATGGTAGTAGGATTCATCAGATACTGCTTTGAAAGCTCTTCTATTGTAATGCGCCTGTCGAGACTGCTTAAAAGATCTTCGTGGATCTGACGGATTACCTCCAGCTGATCTTTTGGACAATCTGCGGATGCTGCGTGCTGGCAGGGAAGATTTTCACCGTGATAAAGATACAGAAGAAGCTCCGCTGTTTTTATTTTTTGATAGGCTGTCTGCAGCGGTTCAGGCTGCTCAAAGAAAAAACGGAAGATAGAATCCGTCTGTGCATTTCCGGTGAACGGAAGAAAGGAAGCCTTTCTGCACAGCTTCTCATACAGGGAAGCTCCTGTGATTCCTGTTCCGTCCAGAATGTCAGGCGGATTTTCTGAAAAATTTTTTAAGTCGATGTAAAGGGCAAGCCCTTCATAACTGCCGGTCGGAAGAATGACATTGGCGCTGTCGGAAAAGTCCGGCGTCTGGACGGAAAAATCTCCCGCTTCCAGATAAACAGAATCGTCCTGGCCTGTCTTCCAGCCGATTCGCCCGTCTCTGCAATAGTGAATAATCATAGAGGGACGGGATTTCCTGCGGCAGATAGAAAGAGCCCCGTCTGTAAACGACAGGTATTCCAGCTCGATTCCTGCGAAAAGAGGGATGGCTTTTCCGGTCTCGGCACGGGGCAGATCCGTCTGCAGAGATATCCATTCTTTTTTCATATTCGTTTCCCCTGAATCTTAGTTTGGGCAGGCGATCTCGATGACCTGCTCTATCATTTTGTGCAGAAGTTGGCTCTGTTCCGTGTCTGCGGCGTGATAATAGACTTCTTTTCCTTCCCGGCGGCTTACGATGAGTCCGCTGCTCCGAAGCAGGCGCAGATGATGGGAAACGGCGGGACTGGACATCTCCATCATGGCGGACAGGTTGATGACACATTCCTCGCAGTGACATAAAAGCCAGAAGAGACGGACACGTGTCGCATCGCCCAGCTGCTTGAAAATATCGGCGACAAGCTGAAATTTCTCGATGTTTTTCAGTTCTTTGCAGAGACTTTCCGATACCTCCTGAACATTGTGACTGTGCGGCAGCAGGATAGTTTCCATATTTTTCACCTCGTTTTCTCCCGATTGGAAATGATTTTAGCCCTTTTGGAAGAAATCCTTCTTTTATGATTGACTTCTTTTTGCAATCGAATTATACTACAGTCAAGATGATTAAACAAGTATTTAATCGTTGAATTTCAAAAATCATGCAGGAGGTTTTTACGATGAAAAAGACTTATAAGATTGAGGTGGACTGTGCGAACTGTGCAAATTTAATGGAGAATGCGGCACGCAAGACGAACGGTGTGAAGGACGCCACAGTAAATTTTATGACGCAGAAAATAATTGTTGAGTTTGCAGAGGGACAGGAACCGAAGGCAGTAATGGAAGATGTTCTTTCCGCCTGCAAGAAGGTAGAGCCGGACTGTGAGATTTTCCTGTAAATCCGGAAAGGATGATATCGTATGCAAGAGCTTATAGTAAATATTTTGCTTGCCGCCGTCGTTTTTACGTCGGCAGGCTTTCTTCTGGCGGAGAAAAAAGGCAGGAGCGGTATGACAAAGAAGCAGAAAAAGATGCTGGTCCGTATTTTGGCGGCGTCAGGACTGCTTCTCTGTTTTCAGCTTATCCTGACAGACATGATACAACAGCTTGACAGATATCTGTTTCAGTCTGCGGGGCGCTGGATTCGCTTTCTTCTTTATCTGATCGTTTACTTTATTATCGGTCATGATATTTTGAGAAAGGCTGTCAAAGGAATTAAGAATCATCAGGTTTTTGATGAAAACTTTCTTATGGCAGTGGCGACAGTCGGAGCGATGGTTCTGGCTGTATATTCTGACGGCGATTATTTTGAAGCCATAGCAGTTATGCTGTTTTATCAGGTGGGCGAATGGTTTCAGAGCTATGCTGTTGGAAAGAGCCGCCGCAATATCAGCGAGCTGATGGATATTCGCCCGGATTATGCGAATATAGAACGCGAAGGAAAGCTGGAGCAGGTGGACCCGGATGAAGTGGAAATCGGCAGCGTGATTATTGTGCAGCCGGGAGAAAAGGTTCCGATTGACGGCATAATTCTCGAAGGAAATTCCAGTCTGAATACAAGCGCTCTGACGGGAGAAAGTCTTCCCCGTGAAGCAAAAGCCGGAGATGAGATTATCAGCGGCTGTATCAATATGACGGGCGTTCTTAAAATAAAAACAACAAAAGAATTTGGAGAATCTACCGTTTCCAAAATTCTCGACCTGGTTGAAAATGCCAGCTCCAAAAAATCCAGATCGGAGAATTTTATTTCGAGATTCGCAAGGATTTACACTCCGTTCGTATGCTACAGCGCCCTGGCGCTTGCTATTCTTCCTCCGCTGGTACGTATGCTGTTTATGGGACTGCCGGCAGACTGGGGAACCTGGATTTACAGAGCGCTGACCTTCCTTATTATCAGCTGTCCCTGCGCTCTGGTTATCAGTATTCCGCTCAGCTTTTTCGCAGGAATCGGAGGAGCGAGTCAGGCTGGCGTTCTGGTGAAAGGCTCCAATTATCTTGAAACGCTTTCTAAAGTAAAGACTGTTGTCTTTGATAAGACAGGTACGCTTACGCAGGGCGTCTTTGAAGTAAACGGGATTCATCACAGCAGGATGGAGGATGAAAAGCTTATCGAATATGCGGCTCTGGCGGAAAGTTCTTCTTCGCATCCCATCAGTAAAAGTCTGCAGAGGGCTTATGGAAAAGAGCCGGATCGTTCCCGTGTAAGCGACATCCGGGAAATCAGCGGAAACGGCGTAACCGCGAAGGTAGACGGCGTCGAGGTTGCGGCAGGAAACGATAAGCTGATGAAAAGTCTCGGCATTTCCTATAAAGAATGTCACAGTACAGGAACCATTATTCATATGGCGGTTGGCGGACAATATGCAGGTCACATTGTCATTTCTGATGTTGTAAAGCCCCACTCCAGGGAAGCGATTGATTCTCTGAAAAAAGCAGGTATAGATAAGACGGTTATGCTTACCGGCGACGCAGAAAAAGTGGCAGAGCAGGTGGCGTCTTCTCTGGGAATTGACGAGGTATACAGCGAGCTTCTTCCTGCGGATAAGGTGACAAAGGTCGAAGAACTGCTGGAGCAGAAAACGGGCAAGTCCAGACTTGCCTTCGTTGGAGACGGAATCAACGACGCTCCTGTATTATCCAGAGCAGATATCGGGATAGCGATGGGAGCGCTGGGTTCGGACGCTGCCATAGAGGCTGCGGACGTTGTTCTGATGGACGACGATCCGATGAAAATCTCAAAGGCAATCAGGATTTCGAGAAAGTGTCTTCGTATCGTATACCAGAATATTGTTCTGGCTCTGGGTATCAAATTTGCCTGTCTGATTCTGGGCGCTTTCGGTGAAGTCAATATGTATATGGCGATTTTTGCAGACGTGGGCGTAATGATTATCGCAGTTCTCAATGCGATTCGCTGCCTGTTTGTTAAGAAGCTGTAAGGAAGACATCTTATATCATATATAGAAAATCCCCCGCATACCATGTAAAAACAGGTTTTGCGGGGGATTTTCCGTGAAAGAATATATTGAAGAACGTGCAGTCAGTATCGCAAACTACATTATCGACAACAATGCGACAGTGCGGCAGACTGCAAAAAAATTCGGGATAAGCAAGTCGACGGTACATAAAGACGTGGCAGAACGTCTTCTGCACATCAATCCGGGACTTGCAAAGCAAGCCCGGATTGTGCTTGATATCAATAAGTCGGAGCGCCATATCCGCGGCGGAATGGCTACGAAAGAAAAATATCTTCATCAGCATGGATAAGGCGAGAAGAACAAGGTGAAAAGACGGCAGGTATTAAGAGCCGGAACTTAAAGCTCCAGCTTTCGGTATCTGTTTACGCAGGCAAGAATTTCCTGACGGCGGGGGCGGGCAAGAGAGGCGCGCACATCCTGGCGCTCAAACAGGCTCTCGAGTCCGCGGCTGTTAAGCTGTTCTTCCAGAAGATCGGCAAGCTCCGTCATGCTGCGGTGTCCGTCCATGAGCTGAAGCTCCAGATATTTGAGAAGATAGGCGAGAGCCAGTGTCTGCTCGCTGTCGCGGAGCTGTTCTACCCAGCGGAGTTCGACCGTATCATAGTTCAGAGAAAGCTCGCTTGTTCCAAGAGCCTTCAGCTTCAGGCGATCGTCCCGTTTCAGAGCGGCGTTCGGACGGGGACAGCGCTTTCTGGAAGAGCCGGGGAAGCTGCTCCGCACTGCAGAAAATACAGGGAAGGCAGCTGCTGCCGTTTTGGCTTTTTCTGTGATGTCCAGAGGGCGGTAGTCTTTCATCTGGATAATTTGGTCCGCCACATGGAAATAAGAGCCGGAGCTTCCTGCCACAATGACCGAGGAGACGCCGAAATCTTCGTACATACTGCGTACACGCTCGATAAAGGGGATGATGGGTTCTTCGTCAGGGGAAACAACCTGCTGCATCAGCTTGTCGCGTATCATAAAATTGGTGGCGGAGGTGTCTTCGTCGATAAGAATCAGGCGGCTGCCGCTCTCCATGGCTTCTATCAGATTGGCAGCCTGCGAGGTGCTGCCGCTGGCGTCTGCTGTGGAAAAGCAGCGCGTATCTCTTTTTCCGGGAAGACTGCGGATAAAAGGGGAAATATCAGTGCCGGAAATGCTTCGCCCGTCTTCGGAGCGGAGCTTCCAGGCGCTGGCGTCGGTGATGACAAGTTCGCGTCCGTCACCGGCAATATGGTTGTATACGCCGTTTTGCAGGGCTTGAAGAACGGTGGATTTTCCGTGATAACCGCCGCCCACAAAAAGAGTGATGCCGCGGGAAATTCCCATTCCGCTTACAGGACCGCGATGGGGCAGATCGAAGGTGACCCGGAAGGAAGCAGGAGAGAGAAACGGTACGGCTTCTTTTATAGGCAGATCCGATATGCCGCTTTGCCGGGGGAGAATGGAACCGTCGGCAATAAAGGCACAGAGATTTCTTTCGCTGAGCTGAGAGCGGATATACTGCTGATCATCACAGAGTTCTATGGCAGAGCGGAGTCTGTCCTGATCGATTCTGCGGAAGTACAGGCTGTTTAAGATACAGGACGGAAGAATGTCAAAGAGCATTTTTTCAAGTCCGTGCGCGTCGATGGTACGACCCTTTGCAGGAAATCCGGCTTCAAAGCGAAGGGTAAGAAACCTGGAATCGATACGGCAGGCGGTGCGCTCAAGGACTTCCTGTCCGCAGCGTGAGACGCTGAGAAGACCGCTCTTTCCGGAGCCTTTTGCCTGCATGCTTCCTCTGGAGACGCGGGCGCCGAAAAGGCGTGTCAGGTGATCCTGCAGGGTGATGCGCCGGTCGCGGTTCTCATAGTATTCAGCCGGAAATCCGTTCTTTCCTGCCGGAACCCGGATGGAAAGCCGGGAAGGAGCAGCGAAAGGATCGCCCTGTACATGGTCGATAGAAAGTATATAGTCTCTGAAATCGTATTCTCCTTTGAGATCTTTATAAGCCGGATAGCTGCGGTGATCGATGGAACGCAGCTTTGTCCGCAGGTCTTCTGATGATTTCATATGCAAATTCCTCCTTTAATCTGTCAGTTATTATACCACCATTTCAGAAGAAAAAGATAAAGATAAGGAAATAACCGGCAGTTTTTAAGAAAATATAAAGAAACAGCGCGCGTATGCGTGATATAACTGTAATATCAGAAATGAAAAATGTTCTCACGGTATGCAGGCAGAGAGCGTGGTAAAAGAGAAAATGTGAGGGGCGAAACGATGAGGGCGGAAGAGAACAGAAGAGAGCAGAACAGAAGAAAGAAGATGAAAAACAGAGAAAGAAAAAGACGAAGGAGAAGAGCGGCAAGAAGAAAATTTTTCAGGACGGCAGGCTCTGTCCTTTTTGGGGCTGTGATTCTGGCAGGTCTGGTAATAGCCGGAAAGGCAGCGATAGAGGGATTCGGCGGACTCAGCGCGGAAAAGCTGGCAAAGCAGGGGTATCCGGAAAGCCTTATTGCGCTGCTGGAAAAAAATCCGGAGACAGAGGACTTTGTGAGGGGCTATGCAGATTATAAAGGACTGGAAGAAATAGACTTATCCGGGGAGGTAAAAGAAGGGGAGATCCCGCTTTTCCTTCAGTGGGACAAGCGATGGGGCTATGAGACTTATGGAAGTGATTTTCTGGCAGTCACAGGCTGCGGTCCTACCTGTCTTTCCATGGTGGTGTGCGGACTGACAGGAGAGAATGAATGGAATCCTCTGAAGGTGGCGCAGATGGCAGAGGAACAGGGATTTTATGTAGAGGGAGCTGGATCTTCATGGGATCTGATGACAGCGGGGGCGGAGCAGCTTGGGCTGACTGTTTCAGACGTTGTTTTTGACGAGCAGCATATAAAGGCTGTTCTGGAGGAAGGGAAACCGATTATCTGCGTAGTAAGGGCAGGAGACTTTACAGAGGGAGGGCATTTCCTTGTTTTGACAGGCGTCGATGAAGACGGCAGGATTCTTCTTCATGATCCGAACAGCATTATCCGAACGGAAGAGTCATGGGAGCCGCAGCGGCTGATGCGGCAGATAAAAAATCTCTG
>CAUWNO010000003.1:0-31432 GCA_963559965.1 uncultured Lachnospiraceae bacterium
GTCAAATGGTGTACAGCTATTATCCGGGCTGCACGTTGAAGAATAAGGCGCAGGATCTGGATCGATACGCCAGAATGTCGGCGGAGGCTCTGGGCTTTCAGCTGGAAGAAATCGAAGAGTGGCAGTGCTGCGGAGCAGTATATCCTCTGGCGTCGGATGAGATTGCCACAAAGCTGTCGGCAGTCCGCGCCTTAAATGACGCGAAGGAAAAGGGACAGGATCTCGTAACACTCTGTTCTGCCTGTCATCATGTGATCAAGCGTGTAAACGACGATATGCAGAATGTGGAGGATATCCGAACCAGAGCAAATAATTATCTGAAGCTTGACGAGCCGTATCTGGGAGAGACAAAGGTTCTTCATTTCCTGGAAGTGCTTCGTGACAGAGTAGGCTTCGACGTTCTCAGAGAAAAGGTGAAAAAACCCTTGACAGGGCGGAAAATCGGCGCTTATTACGGCTGTATGCTTCTTCGCCCCAGCACGGTGATGGCTTTTGACGATCCGGAGAATCCGTCAATTATGGAAGATTTTATCCGGGCGCTTGGAGCAGAACCGGTCGTTTACCCGTACCGGAATGAATGCTGCGGCGGCTACATATCCCTGAAAGAAAAAAATCTGGCGGGCAGCCTTGTAGACAAGGTGATGGAATCAGCCGTTCATAACGGAGCAGAAGAGCTTATCACTGCCTGTCCGCTTTGTCTTTATAATCTGCGCAGCAGCGGAAGCGCAAAGAAGGTTCCGGTTACCTATCTGACAGAGATTTTGGCAGAGGCGCTGGGACTTCTGGAGGAAGGAGGAGAGCAGAATGCAGAAGGCTGAGATGGAAAAAGCGGATCTGCTGCGTGAAATCAGCGGCGTGAATACAAGAAAATGTATGAAATGCGGCAAGTGCTCTGCATCCTGCCCGGTTTATGAGGAGATGGATATCCGTCCTCACCAGTTTGTATCTTATGTAGAAAACGGCAATATCAGTGCTCTTCTGGAATCAAAAAGTCTGTGGAAATGTCTTTCCTGCTTTGCCTGTGTGGAGCGGTGCCCAAGAGACGTAAAACCGGCGAAGCTTATTGAGGCGGCAAGACTTATGGTAATACGGCAGAGAGGCGGAAACTATCTGTCGCCGGACGAAGTGCCGGAGCTTCTTGACGAGGAGCTTCCGCAGCAGCTTCTGGCAAGTGCGTTCCGCAAATACAGCAAATAAATCTGCAGGAGGTGAAGAAAAGTGCAAAGAATAGGAGTATTTGTCTGTCATTGTGGTACGAATATTGCAGCGACGGTAGATATAGACCGTGTGGTAGAGGCTGTGGCAAAGGAGCCGGGCGTCGTACATGCGGAAGATTACCAGTATATGTGTTCTGAGGCAGGACAGCTTAAAATCCGGGAAGCAATAAAGGAAAAGCAGCTTACGGGCATCGTGGTCTGCTCCTGCTCCCCCAGAATGCACGAGAATACATTTCGCCAGGCGGCTTCGCGGGCGGGAATCAATCCCTACATGGTAGAGATTGCCAATATCCGCGAGCATTGTTCCTGGATACATAAAGATAAGGAAGAGGCGACCGAGAAGGCTGTGATTCTTGCCAGGGCGGCAATCGCAAAGGTTCTTCTCAATGCGCCTCTGACAGCCGGCACAAGCCGCGTCGTAAAACGCGCCCTTGTGATTGGAGGAGGAATCGCAGGAATCCAGACAGCTCTCGATATCGCGGAAGCAGGTTACGAGGTGGATATCGTGGAGAAGACGCCGAGTATCGGAGGAAGAATGTCTCAGCTTGACAAGACTTTTCCGACTCTGGACTGTTCCGCCTGTATTCTGACGCCGAAGATGGTGGAAGCGGCAGCCCATGAGAAAATCACCATTTACACCTACAGCGAGGTGGAAAAGGTGACGGGCTTCGTAGGTGATTTCCATGTGGACATCCGCAAGAAGGCGAGAAGCGTCGATATGAGTAAGTGTACAGGCTGCGGTGTCTGTCAGGAAAAGTGTCCGTCTAAGAAGGCTCCGAATGAGTTCAACAGAGGACTCGACACAAGAAGCGCCATTTATACGCCGTTTGCTCAGGCAATCCCGAACGTGCCGGTGATCGACAGAGAGAACTGCATCAAGTTCAAGACGGGAAAATGCGGCGTCTGCGCGAAGGTATGTCAGGCAGGAGCGATTGATTACGAGCAGAAGGATGAGATTATCACAGAAAATTACGGAGCCATCGTAGTTGCAACCGGTTTCGATACGATTAAGCTGGATAAGTTTGACGAGTATTCCTACAGCAGCAGTCCGGACGTTATCACGTCGCTGGAGCTGGAGCGTATTATGAATGCGGCAGGACCGACAAAGGGTCATCTGGAGCGTATGTCCGATCACAGAGCGCCGAAGTCGATGGTATTTATCCAGTGCGTAGGTTCCCGCTGCGACGACAAGAGAGGAAAGAGCTATTGCTCCAAGATTTGCTGTATGTACACGGCAAAGCATGCGATGCTCATACGCGATAAGTATCCGGATGTGGACGTTACCGTATTCTATATTGACGTTCGTACGCCGGGAAAGAATTTCGACGAATTTTACCGCAGAGCCGTAGAAGAATACGGAGTGCATTACATAAAAGGCCAGGTGGGAAAGGTTGTGGATCTGGGAGACAGACTTTTGGTGCAGGGTTCTGATCTTCTTGACAACCGTCAGATTCTGATGGAGACGGATATGGTTGTGTTGGCAACAGCTATCGAACCGAATCCTGACGTCAGAAAGATTGCCACGATGCTGACAGCCAGCATCGATACCAATAACTTCCTGACAGAGTCTCATGCAAAATTAAGACCGGTAGAATCGCCGACAGCGGGAATTTTCCTTTCCGGCGTATGCCAGGGACCGAAGGATATACCGGAGACCGTAGCGCAGGCAGGAGCCGCCGCCGTAAAGGTGATAGGACTTCTTGCGAAGGATCATCTGGTAACGAACCCCTGTGTGGCAAAATCCGATACGCTCCTGTGCAACGGCTGCTCTTCCTGTGAGAAGGTATGTCCCTACGGAGCAATTTCCTATGAAGATAAGGAAGTCAACGATCACGGAGTCCGCGAGACAAGACGTGTGGCTGTGGTCAACAGCGCGCTCTGTCAGGGCTGCGGAGCCTGCACGGTGGCATGCCCGTCCGGCGCCATGGATCTTCAGGGCTTTTCAAACAGACAAATTCTTGCGGAGGTGGATGCGATATGCAGGTAGAAAATACAGAATTCCGGCCGAAAATCGTGGCGTTCTGCTGCAACTGGTGCAGCTACGCCGGAGCAGATCTGGCAGGAAGCAGCCGTCTGGCTTATCCGGCAGACGTAAAGATTATCCGTGTGCCCTGCTCCTGCCGTGTAAATCCGATGTTTATTCTGAGGGCGTTTCAGCGCGGAGCCGACGGAGTCATCCTCTGCGGCTGCCATCCGGGAGACTGCCATTACACAACAGGAAATTATTATGCCAGAAGACGTATGACGCTTCTGTTTTCCATGCTCGACTATCTCGGAGTAGAGAATGGAAGAACGAGAGTAGAGTGGGTGTCTGCGGCTGAGGGCGTGAAGTTTTCGACGACGATGAACGAGTTTGTGGCAAAGATTCATGAGCTTGGAGAGAATGTGAGACTGGAGGATTTGCGATGCAAGAACTGATCGATAGAGCAAAAGAGCTTCTGGCAGACGGGACCGTATCGCGTGTTCTCGGCTGGAGAAAAGGCGATCTGGGTTACGATCCGGAGCCGGCATATTTTTATAACGAGGAGGAGCTTAAGGACTTCGTCTACGACGCCTTCTGCGGAGCCAATCTCAGTAAATATCTGATTGCGGCAGGAAAAGAGGAAGGGAATACGCTTGTATTTTTAAAGCCCTGCGATACCTACAGCTTCAACCAGCTTGTAAAGGAGCACCGCGTAAAGCGGGAGAAGACCTACGTTATCGGCGTAGGCTGTCACGGAACGCTTGATCCGGATAAGATCCGAAACGCAGGAATCAAGGGAATTACAGGTGTGTCGCAGGAAGACGGCGTTCTTCATTTCGATACGCTGTACGGTGAAAAAGAGATGGCTCTGGAGGAAGGAATCCTGGAGCGCTGTACCGTGTGCAAGGGAAAAACGCATCAGGTGTACGACGAGCTTATCGGAGCGCAGGAAGGAGAAGAAGCAGGACCTTCCGGAAACCGCTTTGAGAAGGTGGAGGAGCTTGAGGCGATGTCTCCGAAGGAGAGGTTTGCATTCTGGCAGGCAGAGCTTTCCAAGTGTATCCGCTGCAACGCCTGCCGTAACGTATGTCCGGCATGCAGCTGCCTGAAATGTGTATTTGACAGCAATCAGTTTGACAGCAGCCAGAAGGCAAATGCAGATACCTTTGAGGAGCAGATGTTCCATATTATCCGTGCATTCCATGTGGCTGGACGCTGTACAGACTGCGGAGAGTGCAGCCGTGTCTGTCCCCAGGGAATTCCGCTTCACCTTCTGAACAGAAAATTTATCAAGGATATCAATACCTTTTATGGAGAATATCAGGCAGGAGAAGACGCAGAGGCGCTCTGTCCTCTGACAGATTTCACGTTTGACGACGTGGAGCCTTCTGTGGTACAGACGAGAGGAGGCGGGAAATGAGCATGTATAAGATAGCGAAAGACCAGCTTCCGTCCCTGTTTGCGGCAGTAAGCGGGAAGCAGGATCTTTTCCTTCCGGTTAAAAAATGCGGTCAGACCAACTACGGTCTCTGGACAGAAGAGGCGGAGACGGATCTGGATACGCTGAAAACGGTAAAATCTGCAAAGGACTGTTTCTTTCCTCAGAGCGAGGTTCTCTACCGCTGCAAGAATGAAAACGGCAAAATCTCGATTGATCCGGGAAAGCTTGCAGAAAAGGACTTCGTAGTTCTGGGAATGCGTGCCTGTGATGTGAAGGCGGTAGAAGTTCTTGACAAAGTATTTCTGCAGGATCCTGTCGACAGCTTTTATAAAGCCAGAAGAGAGCATGGAACCATCGTTTCTCTTTCCTGCCATGAGCCGGAGGAAACCTGTTTCTGCAAAAATTTCGGCGTCGATGCGGCAGCTCCCTGCGGAGATGTGGAGACCTGGCTTGCAGGGGATATGCTTTACTGGAAGCCGGTCACAGAAAAAGGTGAGAAACTGACTAAGCTTCTTTCAGGCGTTCTGACTGAGGCAGGAGAAGAGGGAGAAAAGGCAGTGGAAGAAGAGCAGGCGGCTGTCCGCGGCATCATCGAGAAGCTTCCGCTTTCCCATCTTGATCTTTCCAGATTCCGCCCGGAGAATACGATGGAGCTTTTTGATTCACCTCTCTGGGAGGAAATGTATAAGCCCTGTCTTGCCTGCGGAACCTGTACCTTTGTCTGCCCGACCTGTCAGTGCTATGATATCCGGGATTTCGACGGAGGAAAGAACGGCGTTCAGAGATACCGCTGCTGGGATTCCTGTATGTACTCTGATTTTACGATGATGGCTCACGGAAATATGCGTACGAGCCAGCTTCAGAGATTCCGTCAGCGTTTTATGCATAAACTGGTTTACTATCCCGCCAACAATGACGGTATGTATTCCTGCGTGGGCTGCGGCCGCTGCGTAAGCAAGTGTCCGGCGTCCCTGAATATTGTAAAAGTAATAAAAAAACTGGGAGGTGAAGCCTGATGTGTGAATGCAGCTGCGGAGGAAATCACAGTCACAGCCATGATGCACTGATTCCTATGATTGGTGTAATCACAGATATACGGACAGAGACTCCGGACGTTAAGACCTTCCGTGTAGTCGGAAGAGACGGAAAGAAGCTTTTTGAACATATGCCGGGACAGTGCGCGATGGTTTCCGTTCCCGGAGTAGGAGAGGCGATGTTTTCCATTACATCTTCTCCGACGAATCAGGAATTTCAGGAGTTCAGCATCAAGCGGTGCGGAAGTCTGACAGATTATCTTCATAATATGACGCCGGGAGATGAGATTACCGTGCGCGGACCGTACGGAAATGCCTTTCCGGTGGAGACGGCACTGAAGGGACAGAATCTTCTGTTTATCGCCGGAGGAATCGGTCTTGCTCCTCTCCGGTCGGTGATTAATTATGTTCTCGATAAGAGAGAAAATTACGGAACGGTTGAAATTCTTTATGGTTCCCGTTCGGCAGACGATCTCGTTCAGCTGAAGGAGATTCAGGAGGTATGGTGTAAGACAGAGGGCGTAGACGTATATCTTACCATCGACAGAGAGCAGGAAGGCTGGGACGGTCATGTGGGCTTTGTTCCCTCTTACCTGAAAGAACTGGAATTCTCTACGGATAAGACAGTCCTCGTTTGCGGACCGCCCATTATGATTAAGTTTGTGCTTGCAGCGCTGACAGAGATGGGCTTTGAAAAGACGCAGGTCTACACAACGCTGGAGCTTCGTATGAAGTGCGGAATCGGAAAATGCGGCCGCTGCAATATCGGATCGAAATATGTGTGCAAGGATGGCCCCGTATTCCGCTGCGATGAGATTGACGAGCTTCCGCCGGAATACTGATTTTCTATAGGGATCTGAATACAGAAAGGAACGGTAAAAATATCATGCAGGAAATGGTAAACGTATATTTTTATGGAAAGAAATATTCCGTGCCGGCTGAGCTTACAATTATGACAGCTATGGAGTACGCGGGATATAAGCTGGTGCGCGGCTGCGGCTGCCGCCACGGCTTCTGCGGAGCCTGCGCAACCATTTACAGAATCAAAGGGAATAACGAGCTGAAGACCTGTCTGGCGTGTCAGACGCAGGTACAGGACGGAATGTATATTGCAACGCTGCCGTTTTTCCCGGCAGATAAAAGAAACTACGATATCGAGGAAGTCAGCGTAAAGCAGCGCGTGATGATGGATCTTTATCCGGAGATCTACAGCTGCATCGGCTGTAATGCCTGTACAAAGGGATGTCCGCAGTCTCTGAACGTGATGCAGTATATCGCGTATGCCCAGCGCGGAGATTTTGAAAAGTGTGCGGAGGAATCCTTTGACTGTATCGGCTGCGGTATCTGTACTTCCCGCTGTCCGGCAGGAATTTCACATCCGATGGTAGGCGTTCTTGCAAGAAGACTGACAGGAAAGTATATCGCGCCGAAGGCAGAGCATCTGGAAAAGCGCGTAGAAGATATTCACAGCGGAGCCTTCGACGAGCTGATCGAGCAGATTATGCAGAAGCCTATCACAGAGATGAAGGAACTCTACAATAACAGAGAAATCGAGAAATAGGAGGGAAGCGGACTATGTACACAGCGGAAATGCTGGAATCTATTAAAAAGGTTGAGGCTACAAGAGCGCAGCGCCTGGGAACAGAGCCGAGAAGAATGACGGCTGAGGAAAAAGAGGAGCTTCTGCGCAAATTCCATCCGGATTACAAAACAGAAGGCTTCCAGGAGATTCAGATTGGACCGAATAAGGGAGAGAAGGTTCCTTTTGAGCTGGGAACTCTGCTTCATTCCAATAGCCGTATTTTAAATGTGCCGATTGATCTGAATAAGGTAGACTATGATGTGGACGTACTTGTAATCGGAGGCGGCGGCGCAGGATCTTCTGCGGCGATTGAGGCGCATGAGGCAGGCGCAAACGTCATGATGGTGACGAAGCTGCGTATCGGTGATGCGAATACTATGATGGCAGAGGGAGGCATCCAGGCTGCCGATAAGGAAAACGACTCTCCGCAGCAGCATTATCTGGACGCCTTCGGAGGCGGACATTTTGCAGCAAGACCGGAGCTTCTGCGCCGTCTTGTTATGGAAGCTCCGGATGCAATTCAGTGGCTGAATAAGCTGGGCGTGATGTTTGATAAGGATGAGACAGGACGCATGGTTACGACGCACGGCGGCGGAACCTCCAGAAAGAGAATGCATGCCTGCAAGGACTATTCCGGCGCAGAGATTATGAGAGTTCTCCGCGACGAGGTATGGAACCGTCAGATTCCTGTCGTAGATTTTACGGCTGCTGTAGAGCTTATTAAGGACGATAAGGGACAGGCGGCAGGAGCCGTTCTTCAGAATATGGAGACGGGCGAATATAAGGTAGCTCGTGCGAAGACAGTTATTATTGCCACAGGAGGAGCGGGACGCCTTCATTATCAGAACTTCCCGACATCGAACCATTACGGAGCGACAGCAGATGGACTGGTAATGGGATACCGTGCAGGCGCGCCCCTTCTTTATCAGGACACAATCCAGTACCATCCGACAGGAGCTGCATATCCGGCTCAGATCTTCGGAGCGCTGGTAACGGAGAAGGTTCGTTCTGTAGGCGCGATGCTGATTAATGTGGACGGAGAGGCGTTTATGCATCCTCTGGAGACGAGAGACGTATCTGCCGCTTCGATTATTCGTGAATGTACCGAGAGAGGAAAGGGAGTTCCGACGCCGACCGGCTACGGTATCTGGCTCGATACGCCGCTGATTGAGATGCTTCACGGAGAGGGTACGATTGAAAAGAGAATTCCCGCGATGCTCCGTATGTTCCTCAATTACGGAATCGATATGAGAAAGCAGCCGATTCTGATTTATCCGACGCTTCATTATCAGAATGGAGGACTGGAGATAGGAGGAGACGGCTTTACGAAGGTGATTCCCAATCTTCTGGTAGCAGGAGAGGCAGTAGGCGGTATCCACGGAAGAAACCGTCTGATGGGCAACTCGCTTCTTGACATCATTGTATTTGGACGCAACGCAGGAAAGGCTGCGGCTGCCAGATGCAAGGAAATAGAGCTTGGAACGATGAATCTTGATCATATCAGGGATTATGCAGAGGAGCTTGAGAAGGCAGGACTCCATACGGGAAGCGTATCTCCGATGCTTCTGCCGAACTATACCTTCGGAATGCCGAGGTAAAGGAAAGGGGAAGACATCATGGGGCTTGTGCAGTGGTTTCAGGAAAATATATTTTCTAATACGATCATGATGGTATTCTTGATCGCTGTTATCGGGTATCTGGTGGGAAGTATCAAGATCTGCGGTCTGGAGCTGGGGACTGCCGGCATTTTGCTGGTTGCCCTGGTCTTCGGCCATTTCGGAGTAGAGATTCCTTCGCTTGTGCGCGAGCTGGGATTAATCTGCTTCGTGACCTCGGTAGGTTTTATTGCGGGACCGAAATTTTTCCGTAATTTCAAAAATAACGCAGCTTCCTATATTCTTCTCGGTATTATCGTCATAGGAGCGGGAGCGCTGACCTGTGCGGGAGTCATCAAAATTTTCGGAATTCCTACGGATATTAGCGTGGGAATGATGACGGGAGCCTTGACCAGCACGCCGGGTCTTGCGGCAGCTCTGGAAGCGACAGGCTCCGACGCGGCTTCTGTAGGCTACGGAATTGCGTATCCCTTCGGCGTTGTGGGCGTTGTGCTTTTTGTACAGCTTGTGCCGAAGCTTCTGAAGACCGATATGGCGGCGGAGAGAGCAAGCTTTGAAGCGGCGTCCGGCGTGGACGTGCCTGAATTTAAGAAGACGAAAAAGGAAGAGCTTTTCTACGCAGACAGTATGGGATTTTTCCCGTTTTCCCTTGCGATTGCACTGGGAATTATTCTGGCAAAGATTGAGATTCCCCTTCCCGGAGGCGCTGTATTTGCGCTGGGGACATCGGGAGGTCCTCTGATTGCAGGTCTGATTCTTGGCCATTTCGGTCATTTCGGACGGCTGAGCGTGCAGGTGGAAAAGCATGTTCTGGAGTGCTTAAGAGAGTTTGGACTGGCGCTTTTCCTTCTGGGAGCAGGCGTTCAGGCAGGAGCAGGATTTGTAGATATCCTGAAGGAGCACGGCGCGCTTCTGTTCCTTTACGGAGCTTTGATGACGCTTGTGCCGATGCTTCTCGGCTATGTCTTTGCAGTGAAGGTTCTGCATCTGAGTCTCTTTAACTGTCTTGGATCTATCTGCGGAGGAATGACGAGTACGCCGGCTCTTGGAACACTGATTCGAGTAACAGAGACAGACGATGTGGCAAGCGCCTATGCGGCTACTTATCCGATTGCTCTTGTGGCAGTAGTTCTGGCAAGTCAGTTTATTGGAATATTCTTATAACAGAAAGGCGGAGCGCCGAAGACAGAGGAATTTGGCAGCTCCGCCGTGAAAGAGAAGTATGTGGAGGTGAAGTTATTATGCGTGAAATTCAGGCGCAGCAGATTACGGACGTGGTAGAGCGTCTGTGCATAGAGGCAAATGAGCAGCTTCCCGGAGACATTAAAAATGCAATCCGCAGATGCCGCGCATGTGAAGACTGGGAAATTGCCCAGGGAGTTCTCGACAAAATTATTACGAATTTTGAGATAGCAGGAGAGGAGAGAGTTCCCATCTGTCAGGATACGGGAATGGCATGCGTATTTCTTGAGATTGGACAGGACGTCCATATTGCAGGAGGCGATTTAAGAGAGGCTGTTGACGAAGGTGTCCGCAGAGGTTATGACAAGGGATATCTTCGCAAATCTGTCGTACGCGATCCGGTACGCCGTGGAAATACCGGCGACAATACGCCGGCGATGCTCTATACAGAGATTGTTCCGGGAGAAGAGATCAAAGTCACAGTGGGACCGAAGGGCTTCGGAAGCGAAAATATGAGCGCAATCCGGATGTTTAAGCCTTCTGCCGGTATCGAAGGCATTAAGGACTTTATTCTGGAGACTGTGGAGACGGCAGGTCCGAACCCCTGTCCTCCTATGGTAGTCGGAGTAGGAATCGGCGGAACCTTTGACAAATGTGCCCTGCTTGCAAAAAAAGCATTGATGCGCAGTACAGAGGAGAGAAATCCCGATCCTTATTATGCGGCTCTTGAGGAAGAGATGCTGGAAAAAATCAATAAGCTTGGAATCGGACCGCAGGGCTTTGGCGGAAAGACGACGGCTCTCGCACTGAATATCGAGACACTGCCGACGCATATCGCAGGTATGCCCTGCGCTGTGAACATCAACTGTCATGTGACACGCCATAAGACGGAGGTGATTTGATGGAAAAGCATATAGAGCTTCCTTTGACAGAGGAACTTGCAAAGACGCTTCATGCGGGAGATACCGTATATCTGACCGGAACGATTTATACGTCGCGCGATGCAGGACATAAGAGAATGTGCGAGGCTCTTGCCAGAGGAGAAGAGCTTCCCTTTGACCCGACGGACGCTACTATATATTATGTAGGACCTACGCCGGCAAAGCCCGGACAGGTGATCGGAAGCGCAGGACCGACGACAAGCGGCAGAATGGATGCGTATGCGCCGACGATGATGTCGGTAGGAGCCCGCGGAATGATCGGAAAGGGCGCAAGACTTCCGGAGGTCGTAGACGCTATGAAAAAGTATCACGGCGTTTATTTTGGAGCCATCGGAGGAGCAGGTGCTCTGCTTGCAAAATGTATTAAAAAATGCGAGCTGATAGCTTATGAGGATTTGGGCGCAGAGGCGCTGCGCAGGCTTTATGTAGAGGAAATGCCCCTTGTAGTCATTATTGACAGCGAGGGCAGAAACCTTTATGATGAAGGAAAAGCGGCGTATCTGGCTTCACAGAAATAAGACAGGGCAAAGAGGCACTGCAGGCGGCGGTGTCTCTTTTCTCTTTCAGCCGCACAAAAGGGCAGGAATATGAAAAAAATGGGAATTCATCTGAGAAAGGCGTCGGAATCCTATATTGTCGGCGTGCTTCTGGCTATCGCGGGAGGATATCTCGACGTATATACTTACGTCTGCAGAGGAGGCGTGTTTGCAAATGCGCAGACAGGAAACATCGTTCTTCTGGGAATCAGCGTGGCAGACGGAAACTGGGACAGAATCTGGTTTTATACATTTCCGATTCTTGCATTTACGGCAGGAATTTTGATCACGGAGTATGTGCGGAAAAAATACCGTTATAATTCAGGACTTCACTGGCGGCAGATTGTAATTGCGATGGAGCTTCTTGTGCTTTTGGGCATCGCCTTCGTACCGTCAGGTCCTTTTGACGACGTTATCAATATGCTTGTTTCTTTCGTCTGTTCCATGCAGGTCGAGAGCTTTCGCCTGCTTCACGGCAGCGCTTATGCTACGACCATGTGCACAGGAAACTTAAGGAGCGCCACGGAACAGCTTTTCTACTATAATATCAATAAAGATAAAAAAGCCAGGGACAAGAGTCTTCGGTATTATGGCATTATCTTTTTCTTTGTGGTGGGGGCTGTCATCGGGACGGCGCTGACACGCGTTTATCTGGAACGATCGGTGCTCTTTGCCTGCCTTCTCCTTTTGATGGTATTTATTATCATGTTCATTCCTCCGGCAGAGGAAGAGTAGGTTTGTCTCTTTACAGGCTTGAAAAAATCTGTTAAAATGTCAGATATTATGTAAAACGAGGGAGATATATTATGTCAGGTGATACATTAAAGATACTGCTTGCGATGACGGCGTATATGCTGGTTGTTGTAGGCATCGGTCTGTACTTTGCAAAAAGAGCGCAGGCAAATTCGGAAAACTATTTCCTTGGAGGACGTTCTCTTGGACCCTGGGTTGCCGCCATGAGCGCGGAGGCTTCCGATATGAGCGGATGGCTTCTTATGGGTCTTCCCGGCGTAGCGTACTGGTGCGGTCTGGCTGACGCCGCATGGACAGCTATCGGACTGGCGCTTGGAACGTATGTGAACTGGCTTATTGTGGCAAAGAGACTGCGCCGTTATTCGGCTGTGGCAGGGGATTCGATTACAGTCCCTGATTTCCTGAGCAACCGGTTTCATGAGGATAAAAAGGTAATTCTCGGAATTGCCGCTATTTTTATCCTCGTGTTTTTCACGGTTTATGCAGGAAGCTGCTTTGTGACCTGCGGAAAGCTTTTCTCTACGCTGTTTGGTACATCGTATCATTCGATGATGATTGCAGGAGCTGTCTTTGTCGTGATTTATACCTTTATCGGAGGCTTTCTTGCAGAGAGCGCTTCGGATTTTATGCAGGCAGTCGTTATGATTATTGCACTTCTGACCGTGCTGACTCTTGGCGTTTCTGCTGCGGGAGGCATCGATCAGGTGATGGAAAATGCATCCAGAATTCCGGGCTACCTGTCATTTACCTCGGTGGCGTCTCCTGTCACAGATGCTTCCGGCGTACAGCAGGCAGCGGCAGGCGTTCCGCTGTTTGGAGAAGCGGCAGGCTACGGCGGTCTTAAGATCATCTCTACTTTGTCATGGGGACTTGGATACTTTGGAGTACCGCAGGTTCTGCTTCGCTTTATGGCGATCCGGAAGGAGAACGAGCTTAAGCAGTCCCGGAGAATTGCGACGGTATGGTGTCTGATTTCTCTGAGCGCGGCAGTAGTGATCGGCGTGATTGGACGTTCCCTGTTTCCGGCAGAGGCAGGACTGGCTACGGCAAGCGGTGCGGAAAATGTGTTTGTTGTGATGTCGCAGCATCTTCTTCCGGCTGTACTCGCCGGCGTGATTATGGCAGGAATTCTGGCGGCGACGATCAGCTCTTCGGATTCCTACCTTCTGATTGCGGCATCTGCTGTTTCCAAGAATATCTATGAGGGAATTCTGAAGAAAAACAAGGCGGATGACAAAAAGGTTATGCAGGTTTCAAGAATTATCCTTCTTTTGATTGCTCTGGTGGGCGTAGTGATTGCGTGGAATGAAGAGAGTGTCATCTTTACCATCGTATCGTTTGCATGGGCAGGCTTTGGAGCGACCTTTGGTCCGATTATGCTGTTTTCTCTGTTCTGGAAGAGAGTAAACCGTGCGGGAGCTGTCGCAGGTATGATTTCTGGCGGTGTGATGGTCTTTGTGTGGAAGCTGGTTCTGAGTCCTCTGGGCGGCGTGTTCGCGATTTACGAGCTTTTCCCGGCATTTGTCATTTCCAGTATTGTCATCGTAGCTGTTTCTCTGATGACAGCTGCTCCTTCGGAAGAAATTCAGAAGGAATTTGAACTGGTGGCAGGAAAGCAGCCGATTCAGTAACAGGATAGAAAAGGAAAGGCATTTCGGGTTCAAAAAGGAATCTGGAATGCCTTTTTTATCGAGACAGAAGGAAGACGGAAGAAAGACAGAAAGAAAGACAGAAAGAAAGACAGAAAGAAAGAAAGGAGCAGCTGGAAATGGCAAAGCAGAAGGAAAAAGAAGGAAAGACAAATGCGATGCGGATTCTGGAAAAGAAAAAGATATCCTATACGGCTCACACCTATGACTGCGAAGAGTTTCTTGACGGTGTCAGCGTTGCAGATGCACTTGGACAGCCCCATGAGCTTGTATACAAGACTCTGGTGACCGTAGGGAAAAGCAGGGAGCATTACGTCTTTGTCATTCCGATTGAAGCAGAGCTTAACCTGAAAAAAGCAGCTAAGGCGGCAAAGGAGAAGGCGATAGAGATGCTTCCTTTGAAGGAGCTGACAGATTTGACAGGATATGTGCGGGGCGGCTGTACCTGCATTGGAATGAAAAAACAGTTTCCTGTGTTTCTGGATGCGAGTGCGGAAAAGCTTGGGAAAATGATGGTAAGCGGAGGACGGCGGGGAATGCAGATAGAGCTTGCGCCGCAGGATCTTCTGAAAGCGTCAGGAGGCTGTCTGGCGGATGTGACAGAGCAGCCGGAGTAGGGTGAAATATACACGAAAAAATATTTTTTCGAGTTTTTTTAAAAAAATTTAAAAAAGTGCTTGCAAAATATTTGATTCTATTATATACTAAGCAAGTCGACAGGCGAGACAGTAAAAAATGCCTAGTAAGGTCGATTGGTCAAGCGGTTAAGACGCCGCCCTCTCACGGCGGAAACAGGGGTTCGATTCCCCTATCGACTGCTGAAAAGCTCCTGAATTTCAGGAGCTTTTTTGTATGTCAGGCATACGACAAAAACGTCCAGTGGACGTTTTTTAGTATTTCGCAAATCTGTTCTGTTTCCAGAACTTGTACTGCTGAAAAAGGCATGAGTTTCGCATACTAAGCAGAAAGGAGCTTTTCAGGTATGCGAAAAAATTATAATTTTTATTCTTTCTTTCTGATTCCGGTTTTGACGCTTCTTCTGACGGCAGGATATGGGCTGACAGAAACAAACCTTTCTGTAATAGGAAACGGAGGGGGCAGGAGAGGTCTTTTTCTTCTCTGGGGATTTCTGTCCGGAAATTATTTTTTCCTGTATACGGAGGAACTGCTGGAATATTCGGGGTGCAGAGACAGGCTTGCCTTAAGCTTTCTGCGCCTGTCTTTTCTCTGTTTTCTGTGCGGGATCGGTATCCCCTATCTTCCGCAGACGGTCCCACTGCTTTCCCGGATTCATGTATATGCGGCGTTCGGCGGCTCCACGCTTCTTTTTATGACGCTGTACCGTTTTGCGGGAACACTGGAAAAGACGTACGGCTGCAGGCAGAGGGATTTAAAGCTGATGCTTCTCTTTCCGGGAGTTCTCTCATTTTTTCTTTTATGGAAGGTGGGAATGATTTCGAGCCTTCTTGAAATCTGTCTGATTTTCAGCGTCTGTATCCTTTTGCCTCTTTTTCAGCGGAAAATAGAAAAAATACGTTTGTCAAACTACTAGATGCTGTGGTATACTGGTGGGGTTGAAAAATACAGAACATTTGTTTGAAAATACGTTTCTGAGACAGGAAAGAAATGAGGGATATAAAAATGGCAAAAAAAACGACCTACGACGCAGGCAGTATTTCTGTTCTGGAGGGACTGGAAGCTGTGCGGAAAAGGCCGGGTATGTATATCGGCAGCGTATCGAGAAAGGGTCTGAACCATCTGATCTATGAGATTGTCGATAATTCCGTGGACGAGCATCTGGCTGGCTTCTGTTCAAGAATCAGCGTGTTTCTGGAGAAGGACGGCTCCTGTACGGTATCGGACAACGGAAGGGGAATTCCTGTAGATCTCCATGCAAAAGGCGTCTCCGCAGAACGTCTTGTGTTTACGACGCTTCATGCAGGCGGAAAGTTTGACGATTCCGTATATAAGACGAGCGGAGGTCTTCACGGCGTAGGTTCCTCTGTCGTCAACGCCCTCTCGACTTATCTTGATATCGAGATCAGCCGCGACGGTTATGTCCATCACGATCATTACGAACGGGGAATTCCGACCATAGAGCTGGAAGAGGGACTGCTCCCGACGCTTGGAAGAACAAAAGAGACGGGGACGAAGATTAATTTCCTGCCGGATCCGGAGATTTTCGAGAAGACACGGTTTCAGGCAGAGGAAGTGAAAAGCCGGCTTCATGAGACGGCGTATCTGAATCCGGAGCTTACGATCGTTTTTGAGGATCGCAGGGGAGAAGAGACAGAGCATGTGGAGTTCCATGAGGAGAATGGAATTATCGGCTTTGTGGAAGATTTGAACCGAAAGAAAGAGGCGGTTCATGAGGTAATCTATTTTAAAGGAGAATCCGAGGGAATTGTCGTAGAGGGAGCTTTTCAGTATGTGAATGAGTTCCATGAAAATGTTCTGGGATTCTGCAATAATATATACAATGCAGAGGGCGGTACGCATCTGACAGGTTTTAAGACGGTATTTACGACAGTAATCAATAATTACGCACGGGAGCTTGGCATCCTTAAGGAAAAGGACGCCAATTTTACGGGCGCAGATGTGAGAAACGGAATGACGGCAGTCATTTCAATTAAGCATCCGGCTCCCCGCTTTGAAGGCCAGACAAAGACAAAGCTCGATAATCAGGATGCGTCCAGGGCAGCTTCCAAGGTGACGGGCGAGGAGATTACGCGGTATTTTGACAGAAACCTTGAGATTCTGAAGAATGTCATCGGCTGCGCGGAGAAGGCTGCGAAGATAAGAAAAACAGAGGAGAGGGCGAAGACCAATCTTCTGACAAAGCAGAAGTATTCTTTTGATTCCAACGGAAAGCTGGCAAACTGTGAGAGCAGGGACGCTTCAAAGTGCGAGATTTTTATCGTGGAGGGAGATTCTGCCGGAGGCTCGGCGAAGACAGCCCGTGACAGAAATTATCAGGCGATTCTCCCTATCAGAGGAAAGATTCTTAATGTAGAGAAGGCAAGTATCGATAAGGTCCTTGCCAACGCAGAGATTAAAACGATGATTAACGCGTTTGGCTGCGGTTTTTCCGAAGGTTATGGAAATGATTTTGATATCACAAAGCTGCGTTATAACAAGATTATTATTATGGCGGATGCCGACGTGGACGGGGCGCATATTTCCACCCTTCTACTGACGCTGTTTTACCGCTTTATGCCGGAACTGATTTACGAGGGTCATGTCTATATTGCGATGCCTCCGCTTTACAAGGCGATGCCTGCAAGGGGAGAGGAAGAATATCTTTATGACGACAAGGCTCTGGAGCGGTATCGGAAAAGTCATAAGGGAAGCTTTACGCTTCAGAGATATAAAGGACTGGGCGAGATGGATGCAGATCAGCTTTGGGAGACGACGCTGAATCCTGCCACGCGTATTCTTAAGAGAGTGGAGATTGAGGATGCGCGCATGGCGTCCGGCGTGACGGAAATGCTGATGGGAACGGAGGTTCCGCCTAGAAGAGCCTTTATCTATGAGCATGCCTGTGACGCAGAGCTTGATATCTAGGGAGTGACAGGGAGGAATTATGGAAGAACAGATTATACGCACCGAGTATTCGGATGTGATGCAGAAATCTTATATCGACTATGCGATGAGCGTAATCATAGCCCGGGCGCTCCCGGATGTGCGCGACGGACTGAAGCCTGTGCAGAGAAGAACGCTTTACGATATGTATGAGCTGGGCATTCGTTACGATCGCCCCTACAGAAAATGCGCCCGTATCGTGGGAGATACGATGGGTAAATATCATCCTCACGGAGACAGTTCCATTTACGAAGCCCTTGTGGTAATGTCTCAGGAATTTAAAAAGGGACTGCCCCTTGTGGACGGCCACGGCAATTTTGGTTCTATCGAGGGAGACGGAGCCGCAGCCATGCGTTATACGGAAGCCCGTCTTCAGAAGGTGACGCAGGAGGCCTTCCTTGCGGATCTGGATAAAAATGTCGTGGATTTTGTTCCCAACTTTGACGAGAATGAAAAAGAGCCGTCAGTTCTTCCGGCGCGGCTTCCGAATCTTCTGATCAACGGTTCAGACGGAATTGCCGTCGGTATGGCGACAAGTATCCCGCCTCATAACCTGGGAGAGGTGATGGACGCCGCGAAAGCCTATCTGAAAAATCCGGATATTACAACGCAGGAGCTTCTCCGTCTGATGCCGGGTCCGGACTTCCCCACGGGAGGCATCGTAGTCAATAAGGACGATCTTCCGGCGATTTATGAGACCGGGACAGGCAAGATAAAAATCAGAGGCCGCGTCGAAGTAGAGAAGCTCAAAGGCGGAAAAGAGCAGCTTGTGATTACGGAGATTCCCTATCCTATGGTAGGAGCGAATATCGGAAAGTTCCTGAACGATATTGCAGCTCTTGTAGAATCCAAAAAGGCGCCGGAGATCACGGATATTTCCAATCAGTCTTCCAAAGAAGGAATTCGTATTGTTCTGGAGCTGAAAAAGGGAGCCGATACAGAAAATCTGAAAAATATGCTCTACAAGAAGACACGTCTGGAAGATACCTTCGGAGTCAATATGCTTGCCGTGGCTGACGGAAGACCGGAGACTCTGAGCCTTCGTCAGATTCTTGAGCATTATGTGGAATTTCAGTATGAGCTGGTTACGAGAAAATACAGAACCCTTTTAGATAAAGAGCTGGAAAGAAAAGAGATCCAGGAAGGACTGATAAAAGCCTGCGACGTGATCGATTTGATTATCGAAATCCTGCGGGGAAGCCGGAATATCAAAGAAGCAAAGGCGTGCCTGACAGAAGGTAAGACAGGAGAGATCCGTTTTAAGTCGGAGGCGTCGAAAAAGAGAGCTTCCAGACTCCGCTTTACAGAGAAGCAGGCGGCAGCGATTCTGGAGATGCGTCTTTATAAGCTCATCGGTCTGGAGATACAGGCTCTTCTGGAGGAGAATGCCAGAACCCTGAAAAACATAGCGGAATATGAAGATATTCTTGAGAACCATGAGAGTATGACCAGGGTACTTATCCGCGAGATGGACGCTTTGAAAAAAGCGTTTTCAAGGCAGAGACGAACGTCTGTGGAAAATGCGGAAGAGATTGTTTTTGAGGAAAAGAAGATAGAGGAAATGTCGGTCATGTTCCTGATGGACCGCTTCGGCTATGCAAAGACTGTCGATGTGTCTGTATATGAGAGAAACAAAGAGGCGGCAGACAGTGAAAACAAGTACGTTTTCTCATGCAGAAATACAGGAAGAATTTCTGTATTTACCGATACAGGAAAGCAGCATTCCATCAAAGTGCTTGATCTTCCGTATGGAAAGTTCCGGGATAAGGGCGTTCCCATAGATAATTTCAGTAATTTCAGCAGCAGTGAAGAGCGGATTACCGGAATCGGAGCGATGGACGATCTGAAAGAGAAAAAGCTTCTCTTTGTGACAGCCAGAGGTATGATGAAGTTTGTAGACGGAAGCGAATTTGAGACAAATAAGCGTACGATTGCAGCTACGAAGCTGACGGAAGGCGACGAGGTGATTTTTGCAGCCGAAGCAGACGGAAGCGAGCAGGTTGTGCTGCAGAGCAGAGAAGGGTATTTCCTGAGATTTCCGGCAGAGGAGATTCCGGAAAAGAAAAAGGGAGCAGTCGGCGTGCGCGGGATAAAGCTTGGCGAGGGCGATGTGCTGGAAGGCGTATATCTTTATCACGCAGGACAGGAAGAGACGATCGAGTATAAGGGAAGAAAGCTTGTGCTAAATAAGCTGAAAGCGGGAAGCCGCGATACAAAGGGAGTAAAGGTGAGAAATCAGATATGAAAATTTTAGTGGTGCTGCCTCTGAATGAAAGGCAGAAAGAGAAGCTGGAGCAGAATATCCGTCATCAGGAGTTTGTGTACTGTCCGCCAGAGCAGGTGACGGAGGAAATGATAGCGGACGCGGAGGTAATTCTGGGGAATATTCCGCCCAGACTGCTTCCCTTTGCAAAATCGCTGAAGTGGCTTCAGCTCAACAATGCCGGAACGGAAGGCTACTGCGACGGAGCGCTTCCGGAGGGCGTGGTTCTGACGAATGCGACGGGGGCTTACGGTCTGGCAATCTCAGAGCATATGGTAGGAATGCTTTTTGAGCTTCAGAAAAAACTGAATCTTTATAACCGGAATCAGAGAGATCATATCTGGAGAAGCGAAGGTCATGTGAAGGTGATTCAGGGAAGCCGCGTTCTTGTAATAGGAATGGGCGATATCGGAACGGCTTTTGCACAGAAAATGAAAGGTCTTGGCTGCCGCACGGTGGGGATCCGGAAAAGAGAAGCGCGGAAGCCGGAAGGAGTAGACGATCTGTTTACACTGGAACGCCTGGAGCAGCAGCTTCCCAAGGCAGATATCGTGGCGTTAAGCCTTCCGGGAAATCAAGACACCTATCACCTGCTCAATGAGGAGCGTATTGCTATGCTGAAGCCGGGGGCAGTCGTAATGAATGTCGGAAGAGGCATTACGATAGATACGGAAGCTCTGACGAGAGCGCTTCAGGAAAAGAGGATTGCAGGAGCAGCCCTTGATGTGACGGATCCGGAGCCGCTTCCGGCAGATCATCCGCTCTGGGATATGGAAAATGTAATTCTGACGCCTCATGTTTCCGGAGGATTTTCTTTGCCGGAGACATTGGAGCAGATCCTCAATATCTGCATTGAAAATCTGGAGTGCTACCTTGTGCAGCGTCCCCTGCGCAATATCGTTGATTTTAAAACAGGCTACTGCATCTCTTAGACTTGCCAAGCAAGGAAAGCTGTGCTATGATTTTTGCAGTATCTTGTCCATGCGGGGAACATGGCTTTGCAGGGACATACAAAAGGAAAACCGATAGAAGCGAGGGAGCAAGATGGAAAACGAGGCAGTAAGTAAAAATTTTATCGAGCAGCTGATTGACAAGGATCTGGCAGAGGGCGTATACGATACCGTTCATACGCGCTTTCCGCCGGAACCCAACGGCTATCTTCATATAGGACATGCAAAGGCGATTCTTCTGAACTATGGAATTGCCCAGAAATATCACGGAAAGTTTAATATGCGTTTTGACGATACGAATCCTACCAAGGAGAGAGTAGAGTTTGTCGAGTCTATTAAAGCGGATATCCAGTGGCTTGGAGCAGACTGGGAGGATCGTCTCTTTTTTGCATCGGATTATTTTGACGAGATGTATGAAGCGGCGGTTAAGCTCATTAAGAAAGGAAAGGCGTATGTCTGCGATCTCACGGCAGAGGAGATCCGTGAATACAGAGGAACGCTGACAGAGCCGGGAAAAGAAAGCCCCTACCGCAATAGAAGCGTAGAGGAAAACCTGAAGCTTTTTGAGGAAATGCGGGACGGAAAGTATGCCGACGGAGAAAAGGTGCTTCGTGCAAAGATTGATATGGCAGCTCCCAACATGAATATGAGAGATCCGGTCATTTACCGCGTAGCTCATATTACGCATCATAATACGGGAGATAAATGGTGTATTTATCCGATGTATGATTTTGCACATCCTATCGAGGATGCGATTGAGGGAATCACACATTCCCTCTGCACGCTGGAGTTTGAGGATCACCGTCCGCTTTATGACTGGGTTGTCCGTGAGCTGGAATATCCGCATCCGCCCCGTCAGATTGAGTTTGCAAAGCTGTATCTGACGAATGTTGTAACAGGCAAGCGTTATATTAAGAAACTGGTAGAGGAAGGAATTGTAGACGGATGGGACGATCCCCGTCTTGTATCGATAGCAGCGCTGAAGCGCCGCGGATTTACGCCGGAATCCATCCGCATGTTTGTCGATCTCTGCGGAATTTCCAAGAGCCATTCCTCTGTAGATTACGCGATGCTGGAATACTGCATCCGCGAGGATCTGAAGCTGAAGCGTCCCCGCTATATGGCTGTTCTCGATCCGATTAAGCTTGTGATTGACAATTATCCGGAGGGACAGGTGGAGTATCTTGACGCTGCCAACAATCTGGAAAATGAAGAGCTTGGAAGCAGAAAAATTCCGTTCTGCCGCGAGCTGTATATTGAGAGAGAAGATTTTATGGAGGAGCCGCCGAAGAAGTATTTCCGTCTCTTCCCCGGAAATGAAGTACGCCTGATGCACGCGTATTTCGTAAAATGCGAAAGCTTCGTAAAGGATGAAAACGGCAGAGTCGTGGAGGTTCACTGTACCTACGATCCGGAGACGAAGGCAGGAAGCGGCTTTACAGGAAGAAAAGTAAAGGGAACGATACACTGGGTTCCTGCGCCCTACGCAGTTACAGCGCAGGTGCGCCTCTATGAGAATATCATCGACGAAGAGAAGGGCGTATACAATGAGGATGGAAGCCTGAATCTGAATCCCAATTCTCTGACTGTGGTAGAAAATGCATATCTGGAGCCTGCTTTTGAGAGAGCGAAGGCTTACGAAAGCTTCCAGTTTGTACGAAACGGCTTTTTCTGCGTAGATGCGAAAGACAGTACAGAGGAAAAGCTTGTGTTTAACAGAATTGTGTCTTTAAAAAGCTCTTTTAAGCTTCCGAAGGCATAAGAATCATGAGAGAGCTTGCGATCGGTCTGGACGCAAAGTCCAAAGTACCGCTGTACGAGCAGATTTACAATTATATAAAAAGAGACATTCAGGGAGGACAGCTGCGCGCAGGCGAGAGGCTGCCCTCCAGCCGTTCTCTGGCATCTTCTTTGGAAGTGAGCCGCAGTACCGTGGATTTGGCGTATGAACAGCTGATTTCCGAGGGCTATATTGAGACGGTTTCCCGCAAGGGCTGCTATGTCTGCCGGATTGAGGGACTTTATCGTCTGGACGCCGGAGCTTACAGGGAAACGAAGGCAGAGAAAGAGAAGAGCTGTGCATGGGATTTTGATCTGACGCCGGGCGGAATTGATCTTGCAAGCTTTCCGTACGGGATTTGGAGAAAGATTACGAGAAGCGTACTTCTTGATGCAGAGACAGAATTGTTTCAGCTGGGAGATCCAAAGGGAGAGCCGAAGCTTCGAGAGAGTATCAGCAGATATCTTTATCAGGCGCGCGGTGTATGCTGCCATCCGGATCAGATTATTCTGGGAGCGGGAAACGACTACCTTCTGATGCTTCTGGCAGCCCTTTTGGGCACAGATCACAGAGTCGCCATGGAAAGCCCGACTTACAAGCACGCTTACCGGGTCTTTGAAGGGATGGGATTTTCTCTGACAACAGTCCCGATGGATGCACAGGGAATGTGCGTTCCGGAGCTTTCCGCCTCCGGGGCAGATATCGCCTATGTGATGCCCTCCCACCAGTATCCTCTTGGAATTGTCATGCCGATTCAAAGGAGGATGGAGCTTTTGAAATGGGCTGCGCAGAAGGAGGAACGCTATCTGATAGAGGATGATTACGACAGTGAGTTCCGCTACAAGGGAAAGCCGATACCGGCTCTTCTGGGAGCCGATCAGCAGGGCAGCGTCATTTACCTGGGGACCTTTTCCAAGTCGATTGCACCGGCTATCCGCATCAGCTATCTCGTTTTGCCGGAGAGACTTCTTGCGCGCTGTGAAGAGAAGGCAGGGCATTTTTCATCGACCGTTTCCAGAATCGATCAGAGGGTTTTGTCTCTTTTTCTGGACGAGGGGCATTTTGAGCGTCATCTGAACCGGATGAGAACGATTTATGGGAGAAAGCATGAAATTCTTCTGGGGAAATTAAAAGAGCTTTCCGGCGTGTGCCGGATTCGGGGAGAACATGCGGGAGTTCACCTCCTTGCTGAGTTTTCCAACGGGATGACAGAAGAGGAGCTGATACAGCGTGCGCAGGAACAGCGTGTACGGGTGTATCCGCTTTCAGAATATACGATAGGCGGAGAAAGAGAAAAGAGAGAAGAAAAAGGAAAACCAACCGTGCTTTTGGGGTATGCTACGCTTACAGAGGCGGAGCTTGCGGAAGCGGCGTCAAGACTGATAAAGGCATGGAAAGTCTGAAAAGGAGGGTTACGATGGAAGAGAAGCTCTATGATATGATTGTAATCGGCGGAGGCGCGGCAGGGTATACGGCAGCGCTTTATGGGGCGCGCAGCGGCCTTTCCGTTCTTGTGCTGGAGAAATTTGCTCCGGGCGGACAGATGACCGGAACAGACAGGATAGATAATTATCCGGGATTTCCGGAGGGAATCAGCGGATATGAGCTTGGAGAAAACATACAGAAATGCGCGCTGAGGTTCGGAGCAGAGAATGAATTTGCCGAGGTAAAGGAAGCGGAGCTGACAGGAACGATAAAAAAGGTGAAAACGCGCAGAAAAGAATATCAGGCGCGGACAGTTGTAATCGCTACAGGCGCTTATCCGCGGAAAACAGGGACGCCGGGAGAGGAAGAGCTGGCAGGACGCGGAGTCGCTTATTGCGCGACCTGTGACGGAATGTTCTATAAGGATAAGACGGTGGCAGTCTGCGGCGGCGGAAACAGCGCGGTCGAAGATGCGTTGTACCTTTCGAGGATCTGCAGAAAGGTTTATCTTATTCACAGAAGAGACGCTCTCCGCGCGGCTAAGATATATCAGGATGCGCTGGAGAGAAGCAGCATAGAACCCGTATGGAACAGCCGGATTACGGAATTCCTTTCAGATGGAAAGCTGACAGGCGTGAAGCTTGTGGACGTTCTGACAGGAGAAGAAAGAGAGCTTGCGCTTGACGGACTTTTTGTGGCGATAGGCAGAGTCCCTGACACGAAGATTTTTGAAGGTCAGATTGACATGGACGAGACGGGCTATATTCTTGCCGATGAAACGACGCGGACCAGTATTCCCGGCGTGTTTGCGGCTGGAGACGTGCGGACGAAGCATCTGAGACAGGTAATTACAGCGGCAGCCGATGGGGCTATGGCAGCATGGAGCGCGGAGCAGTATCTGGCATAAAGGATGACATAAAAGGATGATTTTGTGTCTTTCAGGTCAGGCTGCGGAAAGAAAATAAGGGTGAGAGGTCTGAATTTTGAACCTCTCACCCTTTCTTGCGCGTCCTTATTCTTCCGTCTGGGAAGCCTCCTCTTTGGCGGAGTCTGCTGTTTCAGCATTCTCCTGAGCCCTGGGAGCTTCTTCCGGTGCGTCTGTTTCAGAGACATTTTCTTCTTCTGCCTTATCAGCAGAGGGAGCTTTTGGAGCTTCCTGCTCAGAGCTGGAATGAAGAGAAACATAACCTCTCTCAGCGGGAACCGGCTCGCTGTCCAGATCCTCGTCGTCGAACTCATCATCAAATTCGTCGTCTAAATCAGCGATATCCTCTGCCGGAGCAAAGAATCTTTTGTAAACTGCGATACCTCCAACTACAGCAGCTCCGACAGCGGCTGCAGTTCCAAGAAATTTAAATACTTTTTTCATCCTGAGATGACCTCCTTTTTATCGTTCTCAGCTTTAGGATTTCCGTATAAAGCCAAACGGAATACAGAAACCCTGTCTGGCAATTTTTCTCTATTGTAATACGGAATGAGAAAAAAGAAAAGCGAAAAAATATTAAAAATTTATTGTCAATCTAAAAAATATATATTACTCTATTATTTAGCGGCAGTGCCAAAGATGGAAAAAGCAGGAGTGAAGATAAAATGAAGAGAAAGCTGATACTTGCATCTGCGTCGCCAAGAAGGAAAGAAATTCTGGAAATGATGGGGCTTGACTTTTCGGTTTGTCCGGCAGTCGGAGAAGAGATACTTACGACTTCCGATCCGGAAGAAGCTGTTTTGAGTCTTGCTCTTCAGAAGGCAGGAGAAACGGCAGAGAAGCAGAAAGAACCTTCCCTTGTGATAGGAGCAGATACCGTTGTGGCATACAAAGGGCAGATTCTGGGAAAGCCGGAAGATGAGAAAGACGCTGTCCGGATGCTTCGGGAGCTTTCCGGGGAATCTCATATGGTATATACGGGAGTTGCGGTCGTGGACACGGTCTCCGGCAGAATAGCGGCTCATTTTGCAGAAGGAACAAAGGTGTCTATGTATCCTATGGATGAAGCGTGGATTCAGTCTTATGCTGCATCCGGCGAGCCTATGGACAAGGCGGGAGCTTATGCGATTCAGGGCGGCGCTATGCCGTGGATTCGCGGAATTGAGGGAGAATATCTGAATGTGGTTGGATTTCCGGCGGCAAGGTTTTATCAGGAGATGCGGAAAGCAGGAGTGGATTTGCTGAAGCCGGAAGAGGAGGAAAGATTATGAGTTATCAGGCGTGTATCTTTGATTTGGACGGAACGCTGTGCGACAGCGTGGAATCTATCGCATTCTGCGCCAACAGGGCGCTTCAGGATCTGAACCTGAAGGAGCCGTCTGTCGAGCAGTACAAGATTCTGGTGGGAGACGGAGTAGACGAGCTGATAAGAAGGCTTCTTCGAAATGCAGGCGACGAGAAAGCCGTTCATTTTGAGGAACTTAAAAGCCTTTATATGGAATATTTCAAAGAAGGCTGTATGTATCGTGTAAAGCCTTATCCGGGCATTGTAGGGATGCTGGAAGAGCTGAAGAAGGAAGGCGCGAAGCTGTGCGTCCTTTCCAACAAGCCCCATGGGAATACGGTGGATGTGATTAAGCAGGTGTTCGGAACAGAGGTGTTTGATCTGGTGCAGGGACAGTCGGATGCCTTTGCCAGAAAGCCAGATCCGGCAGGAGCTTTATTTCTTGCGGAAAGTTTGAAAATTGCTCCGGAAAATTGTCTCTATGTGGGGGACACGGGAACGGATATGAAGACGGGGAAGGCAGCCGGAATGTATACGACAGGCGTACTCTGGGGCTTTCGAGCAGAGGCAGAGCTTCGCGAGAACGGAGCGGACGCCGTGATATCCAGAGCGGAGGAGCTTCTGGATATTTACAGAGGATTGTAAGAAACAAAAAGAGGGAGTGTGGAAAATTATGATTAAGCTTGTAGCAAGTGATATTGACGGTACGCTTCTTCCAGAAGGGACGGCGGAGATCAATCCGGAGATTTTTGATGTGATCCGCAGACTGAAGGAGCGGGGGGTGATTTTTGCCGCAGCCAGCGGACGCCATTACTCCAGCATTTCCAGGCTGTTTGAAGAAGTGAAGAACGACATGATTTTTATTACGGAAAACGGAGCCTATGTCTGCTGCAGAGGTTATACCATGATGGAACAGGTGATCGATCCGGAATATGTGCGTCAGTGGGTGAAGGAGGTCCGTCAGATTCCGGGGGCAAGCTTTACGCTGGACACAAAAGAAGGCTTTTATACGGAGAGCAGCGACAGGGAGTTCTTAAGCCTTGTAAGAGACGGATACAGGAGCAAAATCACAGAGGTGGAAGACGTGCTTGCTCAGGATTACCGTGTAAACAAAATGGCGATTTACCGGAAAGAAAATATTGAAGAAGTGTCGGAGACGATGATATCCCGCTGGGAAGACAGGCTTCACTGTACGGTGGCAGGAGATATCTGGGTTGACTTTATGAATAAGGAGACGAACAAGGGGAACGCTATCCGGAGTATTCAGAAAATCCTCAGTATCAGTCCGGATGAGACGATGGTGTTCGGAGATAATCATAACGATCTGGAAATGATGCACAGCGCTACGGAGAGCTATGCAGTCGGAAATGCGGCGGAAGCTGTAAAGGCTGCGGCGAAGCATATTGCGGATACCAATGTAAACGACGGCGTACTGAAGGTGCTTCGTACGCTCCTGACAGACTAAGAGAAAGGATGGATAGAAGGATGAACGAATATTCACAGAATTGTCTTGAGATATTTTTGAAGAAGCAGGGTCAGCTTTTTGACGAGCCTGTGGCAGAAAGCCTGGAGGAAGCGGAGGAGTTTCTTGAGGACTGCATGGCTGTTGTGGTTGAATCCATGAAAGAGGTTCGGGATTATCTGGAAGAAAGCGGAATGGACGTGAGTGGACTCTCTATGGAGGAGCTGGAAGATATGGCGGAGGTATTCTCTTTGGAGGACGGAACATATCTGATAGTCGAGGCATAGAAGACGCCGGATGGAGGAGCAGCATGAAAAAGAGAATAAAACGCAGGGCGGCGCTTCTTCTGGCAGTGATTCTGGCAGCAGGGAATCTTTCAGGCTGCAGTGCCTTTGAAAATATCCGTGTAGTGCTGACGACGGGCGTATCGGGCGATCAGCTTTTCAAGGTGGGAAAAAGTGTCTGTACGCTGCAGGAAGCCATGGTTTATGTCATGGATTATCAGCAGCAGTATGAAAGCGTCTATGGTGTGGAAATGTGGGAGCATGACTTCGGCGGCGTAACACTGGAGGAATATGTAAAGGACACGATAGTAGCGCAGCTGGCGTCTGTCAAGGCGATTACGCTTCTCGCCGGAGATTATGACGTAAAGCTTGACGATGCGGAAAAGAAGCGTGTGAAGGAAGCGTCGGAGGAATATTATTCGGCGCTCAGCCAGGAGCAGAGAGAATATATGGATTTGAAGTGCGAGGATGTGGAGGATCTCTGCTCGGCGCATCTTCTTGCAGAAAAGGTTTATACAGAGATTACGAAAAATGTAAACACAGAGGTCAGCGACGATGAGGCGAGAATCATCACGGTGCAGCAGATACGTCTCGATACGGCGGAAGCGGCGCAGGATGTGAAGCAGAAGCTTGACGAGGGAAAGGACTTTGCGGCGGCAGCCTCTGCTTACAGCAAAGACAGCCAGATTACATTTACCTTCGGAAGAGGGGAGCATAAGGAAGCCTATGAGGAGGCTGCCTTCGCGCTGGAAAATGATCAGATAAGCGGCGTGATTGAAGACGAGGAAGGATATTATATCCTGAAATGTGTGAATAACTTCGATCAGGAAGCTACAGAGGAAAATAAGATTACGATGGCGGAAAAACGGAGAAACGAGGTATTCGGAGAGGCTTATGAGAAGTTGATTGCCGAGACGCCGTCAGAGTTTCACGAAAGATTATGGGAAAAGGTTCATTTTTCCAACTGGACGGGAGAAATGCCGCCGAATTTTATGGAAATATACGAAGCTTATTTTGGAAATCAGTTCTGAAATGAGACGCTGCCTGCGGGCTAAAGAAGCTCGCGCAGGCAGTGAAGAAGTTCCGTGTTTTTTTCAGGGAGCATGAAGCAGAACCTGAAATAGCTGTTGTCAAGAAAGGGGAAGGTCGCGCAGTTGCGGATCATCAGTCCCCGCCGGATAGCGTGTTCAAAGAGGTCGTCGGCAGTGACGCCCTCTTTTTTGATGCGTACAAGAAGAAAATTCGCCTGTGACGGGTAGATTTTGACGCTGTCCCAGGAGGAAAGCTCTTTGACGATACGCTCACGTTCTTCGGAGATCAGGCTGCGTGTCTGACGGATATAGGTTTCATCTGAGAACATCAGCTCTCCGGCAGCGGCAGCCAGGCTGTTGATTGTCCATGGATTTTTAAAGCGGCTGATTTCGTCAAGAAGAGCTGTATTTCCGGTAATGGCATAGCCAAGACGAAGTCCCGGTGCAGCGAAGAATTTCGATACGCCGCGCAGGACGACGAGATTGTCGTAGTCCTTCGTCAGAGGAACAGAGTCCACGGCGTCCATATCGGGAGCAAATTCCACATAAGTTTCATCTACGATGACAAAGATACCGCGTTCGCGGCAGACGGAAAGAATGCGGCGCATATCTTTCTGGCTGACAGCCGTTCCGGTCGGATTATTCGGATTGCAGATTACCAGGAGATCCGTCCCGTCTGTCAGGTGTGCGAGAAGAGCTTCTGTATTCAGAAGAAAATCCTCTTCCTCCTGAAGGGGAAAATAGACGCAGCTTCCTCCGCTGAGCGTGATTTCACGCTCATATTCTGAATAAGTCGGTCCCAGAATCATCGCTTTTTTCGGATGCTTTATCTGAATGAACAGGGAGATAAGCTCCGTGGAGCCGTTGCCCACAAGAATCCCCTCCATAGAAGCGCCCGTATAAGCGCCTATCTGACGGCGCAGCGCGGTATATTCCCGGTCGGGATAGGAGGTAATGGCATCGATGTGATCGATCAGGCAGGAACGAAGAAGGGGCGAGATGCCAAGGGGGTTGACATTTGCGCTGAAGCTTGTGATATCCTCCTTCCGGATGCCGTATACTTTTTCTATTTTTTCCAGATCACTGCCGTGAAAATGGTCGGTATGCTTTATCATTCTAAATCCTCTTTTCTTGTGCTTTCGTATAAATAATGCTATACTGATTATAGCCTGATTTCAGAAAAATGCAACGAGAACTTACAACCGGACGCATGCGTGATCCGGATTTTGAGAGACAGTACAGGAAGGGGAGCATAAGTTATGCGGGCAAAGCTTGAACGGATAGCAGCCGGACAAATAGAATACGAGAGAACATCCGTGACAGTGTCGGACTCGTTTCTCACGCTTTCATGCAGACCGGGAGAACAGGCGGACGGAAGCTTTACACTTTCAGCGCAGAAGCCGGTGAAGGGGATCCTATATTCCTCTTCCAGCAGAATGACTGCAGAACATTCCAGTTTCCGCAGCAGGAATGTAAGAATTTTTTATACCTTTGACGCTTCGGGACTCTGTGGAGGCGAGGAGATAGAAGGGGAGTTCTGCATCATTACAGAAGCGGGAGAATTTCTTGTGCCTTATACGGTCCATGTTGAGCAGGATAAGGCAGAGCAGGAGGAGAGTTATTCCTATTTCGTTACGGCAGATCCGATTCCGCCTCTTCCGGAAAAAGAGACAGAGACAGAGGAGACGGTGATAGAAGTGACAGACGGCACAGAGGGAGAGGACGACAGCCTGTCCTTAGAGGAGGCAAAGCGTCTGACAGAGCAGATCCTGCGCGGAAACCGTCATGCTGAATCTGGTTTTGCGCGGCTGAAAAGAGCGTATCACAAATACGGCAGCAAAGAGATGCTCACAGGAATCTGCTCGATTTTGATTAAGAACGCAAAGACAGATGAAGAGAGCTTCTTCTGGTATAAGCGCGGCGTGCAGATGGAGCTTAAGATTACGAATCTTTTTGAATATTTTATGATGGCTGTTCCGGAAGAATATGAGGAGCCTCTTCCGAGGAATATTCTTTTATATTTTCAGATGGAAAATACGCTGAACAGCCAGCAGAAGGCGTTCCTTTATGCCAATATTATCCGTTTTCAGGATGCAGACAGCGATATTTACCGGCAGTACCGGGAACAGATGCAGGCGTTTATGCTGGATCAGCTTCTCCTGCGCCGGCAGAGTGAGAATCTCGCGGTGCTTTATGAAAGATTTCTGGTGGAAGAGCTTCTGACCATCGATTTTGCAGAAGCCCTGGCAGATATTATGTTTCTTCGCCGAATCCGGTGCAGAGATAAAAGAATCCAGAAGGTTCATGTGCTCTATGAACCGCTGAAAAAGCGCATTACCGTTCCGTTGGTCGGCGGACAGGCTCTGATTCCAGTTTACACGCCTGGCGCGGTGATTCTCCTGGAGGACAGTCAGGGAAACTGCTACAGCTCCAGTGTACCCTACACACTGAATCGGCTGATGAACGAGCAGCGTTACGCAGGACGATGCAGGGAGCTTCTGCGCTACCACCAGGGGCTCTATCTTTATCTG
>CAUWNO010000004.1:0-29231 GCA_963559965.1 uncultured Lachnospiraceae bacterium
CTGAATCATTTATCTTGGTGTAATAATAACTGGTAGATAAGAAATCCATGGTATTTTCCAGCAGAAGCTCCTCATCTCCCGGCTCAAACACCAGATGAATCCCCTGATCCTCAAAATATCGAAACGCGTAGGGCGGATAGAATCCGCGAAGCTGTACATCCGGGAAAAAATACTGCATCTGATTCTTCAGCTGATTGAACAGCATATCCTCCGGCTTACATGTGGCGGGATATGCAAGCTTATCGCTCAGCATAGTGCCTACCCGTATATCCTTATATTTCCGGGAAAGCTTTTTTGCCAGCGCGCAGGCAAGGAACTGATGATGCACACCCTGATAAACCGCTTCTTCAAAATGATCGGAACTGTTTCCCAGAATTCCCAAAGAATTAAAAGTCAGAAGATTAATCTGATTAAAGACAATCCAGTACTTTACATCCTGATGATACCGCGCAAACAGAGTTTCACAGTAACGGGCAAAGAAATCCACCAGCTTCCGGTTTTTCCAACCGCCATACCGGCGAACCAGTTCCACTGGAAGTTCATAATGGGAAATCGTCATAAACGGTTCCATACCATGCGCCCGAATAGAAGCAATCAGACGATCATAGTACAAAAGACCTTCTTCGTTGGGTTCCTCCTCATCGCCGTTTGGGTAAATCCTGCTCCAGTCAAAGGAAGTGCGGAATGCCTTCAGTCCTATTTCCTCCATCATAGCCAAATCTTCGTCAAACCGATGATAGAAATCGATTCCTTTCTGCTTTGGATAATAGAGCGTTTCATCAATTACAAGCGCGCTTTCGTCATTACGAATCGTTGCGTCTTCTTTTCTGTCGTCCCGGTTTTTTATATTCCGATAGGGATGCAGATCGGCAATGGAGACACCCTTGCCTCCCTCGCCAAATCCTCCGTCTGCCTGATTAGCAGCGATTGCGCCGCCCCACAGAAAATCCTCCGGGAACTCATGCTGTACCTGATACATAGAGTTCTCCTTTTACCTTTCTTCCAGATTGCGAAGCCTTTCATCTGCCTTCTGATACAATGCAATCATTTTCTTCGCCATATTAAACTCTGTAAAGATCGTCATAACAGTATCCTGCGCATGTGTAAATAAAAGTGAATATTCATAGCGGGTTCCTGCAGCTTCTGACTGCACAACGCCCGTCTGATGCACATGAGCCTGCCGGAGTTCTTCTTTTGCTTCTTTTAAATCAGCTTCCGCTTCCTCATATTTTCCATCTGCAGCTACATCCAGTGCCTGCATAATCAGATTTCTGGCATCTCCTGCATGCAGTATAATCTGCATGGCAACCTCCGCCATCTGTTCCCGCTGTTCTTCATAATCTGTGCTTATTTCAGCCATTCTTTATAATCTCCTATACTAAACTCATTTCACATTTCATTATTCTGCCGCTTCTTCCTGTTCCAGCTTCAGCTGCTGCTTATCGTAAATCTTGAAGAACGGGAAGAAAATCAGGGCTGAAACAGCCAGATTGATTGCCGTTAAAATAAGACCTGAAAAGCTGTGGTTTACAAGCCAGGAACTGATAAATACCGGGCAATACCACATATTAAATACCTCTGTCGGAATTGCTACAAGTCCTGTCACCTGTGCCAGATAAGTAATAACAGGAAGTACAATCGCTGTAATCCACATGGGAATCATCAAAATAGGATTCCATGCCACGCAGCCAAAAACAACCGGCTCATTGATATTCAGGATACTGGGAACAATCGCTGCTTTTCCCAGAGATTTTAATTTCTTAGATGCTGCAAAAAGAAGCATAATGGAAAGAGGCAGGGTCGCTCCCCGTCCTCCAAGACTCAGCCATGCATAAGTAGCCTCATTGGTAAACGGCTGTGTCGCCGCAAGCCCGTTTGCTACTGCATCTGCATTTGCCGTAATTGCCACCAGCACAATAGGATTGATAATCGGCTGAAATACCCAGCCACTGATACCCATAGAATACAGAATTGTCGGAATCAGGTATAACAGAATCATACCTGCCGGAGACTGTGCAATAGTATTCAGCGGAGAGAAGAAGTTTACAATCGCACTGTACATATCAAAACCAAGCTGAATAACTACCAGCCAGCCCAGCAATACAACAGTTGCAATAGGAAGCATGGAATCGAACCACTCTTTTACAAAATCCGGCATCACCGAATCCTCTTTAAAGAAAGTAAACTTGGAATACAGATTCATAATAAATGCCGTAAAAAGACCCGCCACAATCGCTACAAACATACCGCCTGCACCGAAAGAAGAGAACTGATATACATAACCGGCATCCGTAATCTGCGGATTCACCAGAATCATAAACAATGCGATACCTGTAAATCCAGCGATATGCTTCATCTTGTTATTTTTCTTCAGCTCCAGTACATAATAGGGAATCAAAAATACCATGAACAGAGAAATCAGTCCAAAGGTATAATCCCGCAGGCTCAGCAGATTCGGCAAAGACGGAATAAAATTCTTTACCACATTATAAATTGTAATTAAAGATCCCACCAATACCATCGGCAGCGTCTTAATAATCGCTTTCTGCATAGCGGAAAGCCATGCGTTTGCCGTTAATGCTTCCATTTTTGGAGCGACCACATCGCTCATCCAATTCATGAATTTTTCCATTTGTAACATCCCTCATTCTTTCCTTTGTTTACGTTTCAATCCATTAACTCCAACGCCTGTTTCAGAACAGCCTCCCCGTCCAAAGTCGCATAATATCTCCGATCAATGACGGAAGCTTTTACCCCCAGAGGAGCCACATCTTTCTGAATATCCTCAAATTTGTGTTTCAGATGCGGACCAATCATCAGAACCCCCACATCCTCAATATTCTCCATGATCTCTGTATCGCTGACAGCTCGAATGGAAATCTCAAGTCCCTGCTTCTGTGCGGCTTTGCGCATCTTCTGTGCGATAAAACCGCTGGAAGCGCCTGCCCCGCAAGCCAATAAAATATTTTTCATCGCTTTTCTCCTTTCTTTTCCGACGTTTTCTATGTTTGTATTATAAGCAACCCCCATCTTCTTTTTCAAATCTCTGATTGCACTGCAAGCATGCAAAAAAATACCCTGGCAAAAACCAGGGCATTTCATACTGTAAACAAAGTCAGTGCCGGGATTCTTCCCGTCACTGACTTTAGATTCTTTTTATTTTTTATCCATCGCTAATATCAGTCGTTGATAATACGTGCAGCGCTTACGGGCGTTCTGTAATACATATTGGAAATTCTGATTCCCGTGCGGGCGTTGCTGGCATGTACAACCTGACCGTTTCCAATATACATCGCCACATGATTGATATGCTTTCCGCTTCCGTAAAAAATCAAATCTCCAGGCTTTACGTCGCCTACGCTGACCTTTGTTCCGCAGTTTGCCTGCGCTCTGGAGGAATGCGGAAGGGAAATGCCATAGTTGGCATATACGGCAAGCGTAAATCCGGAGCAGTCCGCTCCCTTCGTCAGGCTTGTGCCTCCCCATACATAACGGTTTCCCACATACTGCTTTGCAAATTCGCACATATCAATGCGCACGTCGGTAACGCCTTCTCCGTAAAGCGCTTCTGTAATCGTAAGCGCCGTATCAAGCTCGCTGGATACTTCCACGAATTCGGACGCCACATAGCCTTCCTCGCCGTCAATATCTACTTTTACCCAATCTCCCATATCTTCCAGAACAACAAGCTCTTCGCCGTTTGGAACCATGGTCCAGAAATCTGCGTCCGTACTCGGTTCCATACGGACATAGAGCGCGTCCGTCGTCACCTTAGCCACCGACTGTCCCAGCTGAAACGCCAGATCTACCGCTTCCTGTCCTGTGTAAAGATACTCTGCCTTCACATAGCCTTCCACGTCTCCTGAGGTGATGTGCGCCCACTCGCCTTCATAGCCAAGAACCTCGCAGGCTCCATTCTGGCGGAGCTTTCCCACAAGAGAGCTTCCTGTATCTGCAGCTTCCCGGATATTCAGACTGTCCTCCACTCTGGCTATCGCAATATTCACATAGCCCTCCAGCGGGGTGCCTGTCCAGATAACCTCGGCAGCCGCCTGCGTCTGTTCCTCTGTATTCGTAGCCTGATCAAAGGTAACTGCAATTCCCTCGTCAAGAGACGCGCCCAGCTGAGCTGCATCAGCCTGAATACTTACTGAAGCCATGAAAATTGCACCGAGGACGATTCCTGCCGCCTTGTATCTTTTATACATATAAACCTCCGAAAAATGCGTTTCTATTATTTATTACAAATTTGTTAAAAATCTATTACATAGTAATGCACTTTTCAGAAATTGTCAAGAGAATCTTAAACAAAAATTAAAAAATAAAAAGCCTTCACTAAAAAGTGATCCTTTTCCTATCCTTTTTTCCCGGCTCTTTTTACGAGACGGCGAAGCTCGTCTCTGTCCCATAGCTCTACGCCTACCTCGTCGGCAAGCTCCTGAGCCGAAGGTGAAAAATAGCTGTTTGTAAGCACAACCGGTACGTCGCAGCCGTAAAATACAGCGCCGGCATATGCCTCCTGAACAGCTTTGTTAGGAATCTTTCCTGTGTAATTTTTACACTGAATCGCATAGGAGACGCCGTCTCTCTCTCCGAGAACGTCGATTCCCTGATCTCCGCTTCCCCGCGTGACCTCTACATGAATGTAGCCTGTGCGGATCAGAAGCTGCGCGATATACTCTTCAAATTCCCAGCCGTCCATTCTGTCAAAATCTGCTTTCCGAAATCTTCTGCGTTCCTGTCTCCAGCTGTGGAACCAGAGCAGAAAGCGGAAAAGCATGTGGAACGGCCAGAGAAGGACACGCAGAATAAAGAGAAGCGGAGCTGCCACCAGATAATAGAAAATTCTCATTACAGCTCTCTCTCTCCCAAATAGGTTCTTCCCCATTCTACATCTTTTTCAATACGGTTTTTCAGCTCGTCCAGAGAGGAAAATTTCTCTTCCGCCCTCTCATATCCGTAAAGGCGTACCGTTATCTTCTCGCCGTAAAGATTTCTGTCGAGATCAAAAAGATAGGTTTCTACTCCCTTTTCCTTCTCGCCTCCCACCGTAGGCTTATACCCGATATTGGTGATTCCTCCAAACGTCTCGCCGGCAATCATTGTCCTGCTGGCATAGACTCCATTGGGCGGAAGAAGTTTTCTTTTGTCCGGAAGAAGATTGGTTGTGGGAAGCCCTAGCGTCCGTCCTATCTTTTTACCGTGCAGAACTTCGCCTGACACAGAATAAGTATAGCCAAGAAGCTGATTTACAAGCTCCATATTCCCCTTTTCCAGTTCTCTCCGGATACGGCTGCTGCTGATCTCTTCCCCTTTGCAACATGCCTTTTCCACCACCTCGACCTCAAAGCCGTATTCGCGTCCCATTCTGCCCAGCAGCTGATAATCTCCCGTTCTGTTATGCCCGAAGCGAAAATCCGAGCCGACTGCCAGGTATTTTACATGCAGACGACGGACAAGCACCTCTCTTACAAATTCCTCTGCTCCCAGCTCCGAGATCTCTCTGACAAAAGGACATTCCCAGGAGTAATCAGCCCCCCATTTCTCAAGAAGCGCCCTTCTCTCCTCCGGAAGAAGAAGAGATGGTCTTCCGGCAAAATCAAAGCTGAAAATCAGCGATTTGAGTCCCTCTTCTTTTTTCTTCAGTACACGGTTCACCAAAAGCTGATGTCCCAGATGAAAACCGTCAAATTTTCCAAGTGTAACAGCCGTCGGTTCCTGAAGCTGTATTTCGGTCGTTCCTTCTATAATTTTCATACCGTTTCCTTTTACAAAAACATTTTTACCGGGCGGAAGCGTCCTTCTTTGTCCCGCAGCTCTCTGCGGTAAAGTCCTATAAAGCGCCCCTGGGAATCGTATACGCGCACACGCTCTTCCAGTTCCTTCTCCTCTGCCTCAGGAAGCTCCTTTATCTGCCCGTCTGCAAAAGGATTTCCATTGTATACAAGCTTGTCCGCCTCCGGCTTCATAAAGACTGCCGGGCAATTCTCGAACACCCGATCGACAGAAAGAAGCGCCTCCTCAAGTCTTCCTTCCTGCATAAGCGTCTCCAGCTGTGAAAGCTTCAAACTGTCTTCCAGCTTAAATCTGTCCACACGCGTTCTCAGAAGACTCTTCATACATCCGCCGCAGCCAAGTTTTTCTCCAATATCCTGACAAAGCGTCCGAATATAGGTTCCGCTGGAACAGGTTACGGTAAAGCAGACCTCCGGAAGGCGAATCCATTCTATTGTAATATCCAGAATTCTGACTCGTCTGGCACTGCGTTCTACTTCTTTTCCTTCCCTTGCCAGCTCATAAAGCTTTTTACCGCCAACCTTTAAAGCAGAATACATCGGAGGAATCTGATCGTAATCACCCAGAAAGCTCTCTATTGTCTTTTGTACCTCGTTTTCTTCCGCCTTTACTTCTGAGACAGAAAGCACCTTTCCCGAAACATCCTGTGTATCCGTCGTCTGTCCCAGAAGAAGGACTGCCTTATAAGTCTTTTCCTTCTCGCTCAGAAGTCCGCAAAGCTTCGTCGCATTTCCCAGACATACAGGAAGAACTCCCTCCGCATCGGGATCGAGAGTTCCTGTATGGCCTATCTTTTTCTGTTTTGCAATTCCGCGGAGCTTCGCCACCACATCATGGGAGGTGAAGCCCGCTTCCTTATAAACGTTTATTACACCATTCATTTTATCTTTACTCATTTCCTGCTTCATACGTTCCCTGAAGCTGATTCTCTATAGGAAGCATCAGATTATTAATCACGTCGTGAAGCGTTCCATGCATCGTGCATCCGGCCGCTTTCACATGTCCGCCGCCGCCAAAATACGCGCAGACTGCGCTGACATCCACCGGACCGTTGGATCGGAGACTTACCTTATATTCCTGGTTTCCTGTCTCATAAAGGAAAATAGCTACTTCTACGCCTTCTGTCACCCGAAGCTGGCTTACGATTCCCTCCAGATCAGCAGGACCGACTCCGTAAAATTCCATATCCTTCTGACGGATTCTTCCGACAATCACTCTGCCGTCCAGAAGGAGAATGCTCTCCAGAAGCGCTCTTCCAAGCACCTGATTCTGCACATAGGTCTTCTGATAGAAGGTCTCCTCAATGATTTTCGTAAAAGGAATCCCTTTGGAAATCAGCTTCCCCGCCGTGCGCAGCGTCTTCTCTGTGGTATTGGAATACTGAAATACTCCCGTATCGCTGATAAGTCCCACATAAAGGGCTTCCGCTGTCTCCCGGGAAATGCGTTCTTCCTCAAGAAGCTCAAACACCAGCTCGCAGGTGGAGCTTGCTTCCGGATGTATCTCATTGACCTCTGCAAAGCCCGGATTCGTAATGTGGTGGTCGATGCAGAGTGTTCTCGCTGCTTTATCAAAAATCCTGCGCGCGCCGCCAAGGCGCTCCTTATCGCTTGCATCCAGCGAAATAAAAAGATCGTATGCCTTATCCTGCGGATCATCTGTAATGACCTCGTCTGCCCCTTTCAGAAAAAGGAACTTCGGATTTACCATTTCCAGATAGACGTCTGCCTGCACCGCCGGATAATTTTCAAGAATATAATTCCAGACTGCCAGACAGGACCCTGTACAGTCCCCGTCTGGCCGGATATGTCCGGAAATTGCAACTGTCTTTACGTTCTGAAGCTCATTCACCAGCCTGATCATCCTCATCATCCTTTTCTGCATTGATGTTTCTGTTTACATCGTCAATCAGCTTTGACATATGAACGCCGTATTCGATAGACTGATCCATCACAAACCGAATCTCCGGCGTGTTCCTGAGATTGATTGTACGGGCAAGCTCTCTGCGGATATATCCTTCCGCGCTCTGAAGCCCTGCCAGCGTATCTTTCTGCGCCTGCTCGTCGCCGAGTACGCTGATATACGCCTTTGCACTCTTCAGATCTGGAGCCACCTCCACTTCTACCACGGAAGTCATGGGATGAATTCTTGGGTCTTTAATTCCATTCTGAATAATTGAACTGAGTTCTCTTCGAACCTCGCCGTTGATTCTTGTATTTTTTATGCTGTTCTTTCTCATATTCTGTCCACCTCACTGACCGGCGGCAGAGTGCTTCTATCTGGGCACCTCTACCATCGTATAGGCCTCTACGATATCCAGTTCCTGAATATCGTTAAATTTCTCAAATACAAGACCGCACTCATAGCCTGCCTTTACTTCCTTGACGTCATCCTTGAATCTCTTCAGGGAAGCAAGCGCTCCCTCGAAGATCTGCTTGCCCTCTCTTGTAATACGGCACTTGCAGCCTCTCTGGAATACGCCGTCCAGAACATAGGAACCTGCGATATTGCCAACGCCTGATGCCTTGAAGATCTGGCGCACTTCTGCGTGACCGATTACTTTCTCCTCGTAAATCGGATCCAGCATTCCCTTCATCGCAGCCTCTACGTCGTTGATCGCATCGTAAATCACGCGGTACAGACGCAGGTCTACCTTCTCCCGCTCCGCAGTCTCTTTTGCTGTAGCGTCAGGACGTACGTTAAATCCAATAATAATTGCATTGGATGCGGATGCAAGACTGACGTCGGACTCGTTGATGGCTCCAACGCCGCCATGAATGATCTTGACTACAACTTCCTCGTTGGAAAGCTTCAGAAGACTCTGCTTTACTGCTTCCACAGAACCCTGTACGTCTGCCTTAACGATCACGTTCAGTTCTTTCAGATTTCCGGACTGGATCTGTGAATAAAGATCATCCAGCGACATCTTAAGCTTTGTGTCTTCAATCAGCTTTTCTCTGCTTTCCTTCACATAGGTCTCTGCAAAGGATCTTGCTTCCTTATCTGTCTCAGGAGATACGAAGATCTCTCCTGCATCCGGCACATCGTTGAGACCGAGAATCTCTACCGGCTTGGAAGGACCGGCTTCCTTCACGCGTCGTCCTGTATCGTCCATCATCGCACGAACCTTGCCGTGGCAGGAACCTACTGCAATAGGATCGCCCACATGAAGCGTTCCCTTCTGAACAAGTACAGTAGCTACAGGACCCTTACCCTTGTCAAGCTCTGCCTCGATAACAAGACCTCTTGCCCGGCGGTTCGGATTTGCCTTCAGCTCCATAACTTCCGCTGTCAGAAGAATCATCTCAAGAAGCTGATCGATTCCTTCATGTGTATGTGCAGATACGGGAACGAAAATAGTGCTTCCGCCCCAATCCTCCGGAATCAGCTCATGCTCCACCAGCTCCTGCTTTACGCGATCAATATTTGCGCTGGGCTTATCAACCTTGTTGATCGCCACGATAATCTCGATTCCGGCAGCCTTTGCATGGTTGATTGCCTCAACAGTCTGGGGCATCACGCCGTCATCGGCAGCCACAACCAGAATTGCGATATCCGTTGCGTTTGCTCCGCGCATACGCATTGCCGTAAACGCCTCATGTCCCGGCGTATCAAGGAAGGTAATCTTCTGATCGTTGATCGCTACCATGTAAGCTCCGATATGCTGTGTAATTCCGCCTGCCTCGCGGTCAATCACATGCGTATCCCGGATTGCATCCAGAAGAGAAGTCTTACCATGGTCAACATGACCCATAACACAGACTACAGGCGGACGGGAAACGAGAGTCTCTTCTGCATCCTCTGTGTCCTCCAGCATCTTTCCGATCACGTCTTCCTTCTCCTCCGGAACCGGATCAAAGTTCATCTCCATCGCAATCTCTCCGGCTGTATCGAAATCAAGCTCGGAGTTTACCGTAACCATCTTTCCTTCCAGAAACAGCTTCTTAATAATGACAGACGGCTGTATTTTCATCTTCTCCGCCAGATCATGAATACTGATCATCTCCGGAATCTCGATTACCTTGGGCGTATTGTCTTCTTTCTTTGGTGCAGGAGCCGCCTGATGTGCCGCAGCAGCGCCCTTGCCTCCCTTACCGCCCTTCTGGTTCGGACGATTGCCGCCCTGGTTCGGACGACGTCCGCCCTGACCCGGCTTACCATTCCAGTTGTCGTTGAATTTTGTGTTCTTATCTTTCTTCGTATCATCATTCCGGTTTTTATTCTCCGCTCTGCGGTTCTCGGACTTGCGAAGTTCTACCGGAGCTGCCGGAATATCCATGGAAGAACGTCTTGAATCTCTTCCCTGTCCGCCGCGGCTGTCTCTGTTCTGATAGCCTCCGCGTCCGTCTCTGGAACCCTGATTGTCTCTTCTTGGTCCGTCGAAGCTTCTCTGTCCGTCTCTTCCCTGTCCGCCGCGGTTATCTCTGTTCTGATAACCTCCGCGTCCGTCTCTGGAACCCTGATTGTCTCTTCTCGGTCCGTCGAAGCTTCTCTGTCCGTCTCTTCCCTGTCCGCCGCGGTTATCTCTTCCCTGAGAACCAAAGGAAGTTCTTCCCTGGGGACCTGCTGCCGGACGTGCCTGCGCCGCAGCGGGCTGCTGCGCTGCCTGAGCCTGTTCCGGCTGTCTGTTTCCTTCCGGCGCTGCCTTTACCTCTGCCGCCGGACGAACTGTCTCTGCGGCAGGCTTTGCCTGTACAGACGGACGAGCTGTCTCTGCCGCCGGGCGCGCCTGTGCCGGAGCCGCCGGTTTCGCTGTGTTTCCTGCTGCCGGACGGGCTGCTGTCTGACCTGCCGGACGCGTTCCCGACGGACGTGCCTGAGTTCCTGCCGCCGGACGTGCCTGCGCCTGGGAATTTTTATTTCCCTGTCCTGCTTTCTTCTCGCCGCGCGGATCTTTGATACCCGTCTGGCTGTTATGCGCATTGTATACTGCAATAATTTTTTTCTTCTTAGGCGGAGCCGACTGTGCCCCTTCCGGCTTCGATGCTGTCTCCTCTGCTTTCGCAGCCTCCGCTTTTTTCGGTGCAAGAGCCTTTTTTGCCATGGACTCCTGTTCCTCTGTAAGTACGCTCATATGGCTTTTCACCTCCACATTTTTCTCTGCCAGAGCCGCAATCACTTCTTTACTTGATCTATCTAATTCTTTTGCAAGTTCATGTACTTTTTTCGACATACTTACTACCTCCCTTTTTCATTCATCAGGCATTTCTCTATCGCCTTTGCAAATCCCTCGTCCAGAACCGCCAGGGATGCCCGGAATTCCTTTCCCATAGCATGACCCAGCATCTCTTTCTCACCAAAGAAGTACAAAGGCACTTCATAGTAAGTACACATATTCCGAAACTTTTTCTTTGTATTTTCCGACGCGGTCTCTGATACGATGACAAGCGACGCCTTCCCGGTCTTCACTGCATGCTCTGTAGAAAATTCTCCGCTTGCAAGCTTTCCTGCCTTTGTGGCAAGCCCTATCATCGAATATATTTTATTTTGTGCCAAGCTCATCCAACTCCTTTTCCAGGCTGTCATATATCTCCGGCGGAATAGCCGTCTTCAGGGAGCGTTCCAGTCCCCGGTTCTTTCTCGCCTTCTGCAGACACTCCTTTGAAAAACACAGATAAGCTCCCCTGCCATTCTTCCTGCCTGTGGCGTCCAGGACAATCTCGTCTTCTGCCGTCTTCAAAACACGGAGCATCTCTTTTTTGTCTTTCATCTCCTGGCAGCCGACGCACTGGCGCATCGGTACTCTTCTATTTGTACTCAATTTCTCACTTCCTGATTCAATAATTTTCCGCAAAATTTATTCTGAAGCCCGAAAAGTCTCTTACTCTTCGGATGCTTCCTCTGCTTCCGGCGCGATTTCCTCTGTATCTGCCTCTGCATCCTCAAGGTCTTCCGCAAGCTCTGCTTCCTCTGCCTGAGACTCCTTGTAGTCCTCAAAGTCCTCGTATTCCTCATACTCCTCGTCTACATCGAGCCATCCTTCTGTCTCTTTTGCCTGCGTCTCGCTCTTAATGTCAATCTTGAAGCCTGTCAGTCTCGCCGCCAGTCTTGCATTCTGTCCTTCCTTGCCGATAGCGAGAGAAAGCTGATAATCCGGAACGACTACCTTCGCCGTCTTATCCTCCGGATCTGCAAGCACTGCTACCACCTTCGCCGGGCTGAGTGCGTTTTCAATCAGAATCGCCGGATTCTCATTCCAGTTGATAATATCGATCTTCTCGCCGCGAAGCTCGCTGACAATCGCATTGACTCTCGCGCCGTTCATACCCACGCAGGCTCCTACCGGATCTACGTCCGGATCGTTCGACCATACGGCAATCTTTGTTCTTGATCCTGCCTCACGGGCAATACATTTAATCTCTACCGTTCCGTCGCGGACCTCGGTAACCTCTGACTCAAACAGACGCTTTACAAGCTCCGGATGCGTCCGTGACACAAGAATTCTCGGTCCCTTCGTCGTATCCTTCACCTCAAGAATATATACCTTGATACGCTCTGTCGGCTTGAATACTTCGCCCTTTACCATCTCATTCTCATTGAGAATCGCATCTACTTTTCCAAGATTAATGCTGACGTTGCGTCCCAGATATCTCTGCACGACGCCCGTCACAACGTCCTTTTCCTTTCCGTAATACTGATTGAAAAGAACCTTTCTCTCCTCCTCACGGATTTTCTGCAGAATCACGTTCTTCGCATTCTGTGTGGCAATTCGTCCGAACTCCTTGGACTTAATCTCTACGTTTACCACATCGCCCAGCTCATATTTGGAATCTATCATCTTCGCATTGGCAAGGCTTATCTCAAGCACGTCGTCCTCCACCTGCTCTACTACTGTCTTCTCTGCATAAACTGCAAACTGGCAGGTTACCGGATCGATGTTGACCTTTACGTTATCCGCCTTTCCGAAATGATTCTTGCAGGCTGTAAGAAGAGAGTTTTCAATCGCCTCCAGCAGAGTCTCCTTGCTGATATCCTTTTCCTTCTCCAGCAGCTCCAATGCTTCCAGCAGTTCTGTGTTCATCTTTTTCTTTCCTCCTCGTTTTTTAAACACGCTTTATTAAAAATCGAATGCAAGACGGATCAGCGCGATATTCTCTCTCTCAAAAACACGCTCCTGTCCTTCTTCCTCTTCAATCGTCACCGTTTCTTTATCCCAGGCTTTTAAGATTCCCCGGAATTCCTTCTGCTTCTCTACCATCCGGTACGTACGTATCTCTACCTCTTCGCCGCGGCTTCTCTCAAAGTCTCTCTCCTTCTTCAGCGGTCTTCCAAGACCCGGAGAGCTTACCTCCAGAATATAGGACTCCTCAATAAAATCGTCCCTGTCAAGCAGGTCTCCCAGCGCCCGGTTGACAATCTCACAGTCGTCCACCGTAATTCCTCCCGGCTTGTCAATATACGCCCGAAGATACCAGGAACCGCCCTCTTTTACATATTCCACGTCTACCAGCTCAAAATGATTGGCTTCCATAATAGGTTCCAGCAGTTTTTCTGTCTTCTGTTCGTACTCTTCTCTCTTTGTCATAGTTTTCCTTTCAATTCAAAAACAAAGAGTGAACTTTCGTCCACTCTTTTCGGTCACACTATTAACTCTCTTATAATATAGCACGTTCTTTCAGGAAATGCAAGGTGTTTTTACCTGAAAACACGCAAATCCGAGATGCATGGCTGAATAATTACGGAAATACAAAGATCCTTATACGTTAATCTCCGCTTTTTCTCCCAGCAGTTCTCTGTATTCGTCAAGAATCGGCTGAATCACGCGTTGAAGGAACATCTCTACCTGCTCTTTGGCGCGTCCTACATAGCGGGAAGGCTCCATCGTCTTCTTCAGGTCCTCCAGAGAAAGACCAAAGGCGGGGTCTGCCGCAATCAGTTCCAGAAGATTGTTATCTCCTCCGTTTACCTTGACGTTTCGTCCTGCCTCCATGGACAGCTCACGGATTCTCTCATGCAGCTCCTGACGGTCTCCGCCAGCCTTAACCGCATCCATCATGATATTCTCTGTAGCCATAAAGGGAAGCTCTGCCATCATGTGCTTCTCAATCACCTTCGGATATACGACAAGTCCGTCTACCACGTTCAGGCAAAGGTCGAGGATACCGTCCACCGCCAGAAATCCTTCCGGAATGGACAGACGCTTATTCGCCGAATCATCCAGCGTTCTCTCAAACCACTGTGTCGCAGAGGTAACAGCCGGATTCAGAGCGTCGGCAATCACATAGCGCGCCAGAGAAGCAATACGCTCGCTGCGCATGGGATTTCTTTTATATGCCATCGCAGAAGAACCAATCTGAGACTTCTCAAACGGCTCCTCCACCTCTTTCAGGTGCTGAAGCAGACGGATATCATTGGACATCTTATGAGCGCTGGCTGCAATTCCTGCAAGCACGTTCAGCACTCTTGTATCTACCTTACGGGAATACGTCTGTCCGGATACCGGATAACAGTCGGCAAATCCCATTTTCTCAGCAATCATCGGATCAATCTTATCAATCTTTTCCTGATCTCCGTCAAAAAGCTCCAGGAAGCTTGCCTGTGTTCCCGTTGTTCCCTTAGAACCGAGAAGCTTCATGGTGGAAATCACATGATTCAAATCCTCCAGATCGAGACAGAACTCCTGCATCCACAGCGTCGCTCTCTTTCCTACTGTCGTAGGCTGAGCAGGCTGAAAATGCGTAAAGGCAAGGGTAGGCTGTGCCTTGTACTTGTCGGCAAACTCTGCAAGCTCATGTATCACATTGACGAGCTTTCTGCGGACAAGCTTCAGGGCTTCCGTCATCACAATAATGTCTGTATTGTCTCCCACATAGCAGGAGGTCGCTCCCAGATGAATAATTCCCTTTGCCTTGGGGCACTGGCAGCCATACGCATAAACATGGGACATCACATCGTGACGCACTTCTTTTTCACGCGCCTTCGCCACATCGTAATTGATATCGTCCTGATGGCTTTTCAGCTCATCAATCTGCTCCTGTGTAATCGGAAGTCCCAGCTCCTTCTCTGTCTCCGCCAGAGCAATCCAGAGCTTTCTCCATGTGCGGAACTTCTTGTCAGGAGAGAAAATATACTGCATCTCTCTGCTTGCGTAGCGCTCTGATAAGGGGCTAACATATCTGTCTGTACTCATATATTCTCCTTTTACCGCCCTTCCTACAGTCCCAGACGGTGAAATACTTCGTTATAAGCTTCTTCTACATTTCCGAGATCTCTGCGGAAACGATCCTTGTCCAGCTTCTCATTCGTCTCGATATCCCAGAAGCGGCAGGTATCCGGAGACGTCTCGTCTGCCAGAATAATCTGTCCCTTATAACGTCCGAACTCAATCTTGAAATCAATCAGCTTAATTCCTGCATTTGCAAAATAAGCCTTGTAAACCTCGTTAATCTTAAACGCATACTTTGTGATGGTGTCGATCTCCTCGCGCGTAGCAAGTCCGAGAGCAATCGCAAAGTAATCGTTAATCAGCGGATCGCCCAGATCGTCGTTCTTATAGCTGAACTCCAGCGTCGGCTCTTTGAACTCTGTTCCTTCCGGAACTCCGAGACGCTTTGAAAAGCTTCCTGCTGCCACGTTGCGGACAATCACCTCAAGCGGAACAATCTCTACCTTCTTTACAGCAGTCTCTCTCTCACTAAGCTCCTCTACGAAATGTGTCGGAACTCCTTCCTTCTCCAGAAGCTGGAACACATGGTTTGTCATCCGGTTATTGATTACGCCCTTGCCCTGAATTGTACCCTTCTTCTGGCCGTTGAATGCTGTTGCGTCATCCTTGTAATCGACAATTAAAATATCCGGATCCTCTGTCGTATAGACCTTCTTTGCTTTTCCTTCATACAGTAAATCTAATTTTTTCATCTTCACACCTGTCCTTTTCTGGTTGTTTTTCAAATTCAGTGCTCCTGTCCGAAGACACTTCCGGAAAGCTGCTGCATAAAAATTATATACTAAGATCCGGGGAAAAGCAAGGCGCGCCAGACGGAATCTTATAATATATTCTTATCGCTTCTATTCCGATTTGCTTATAGGAAGGGAAAACTTCCTGCACGGACAGCCGCTTCCTGTTTTTTCACACAGCAGAAGCGCTGCTCCGCAGTGATTTCTCACCTGCTTTGCAGCGCTTCTGTCTATCATTCATCTAAACAAATATTTTTTTCAGATTAGTCCGCTTTCTTTTCAACCTTACGCTGGATTGCTTTTACAACCTCCATAATCGGGATAATCAGAACTGCCAGTCCAAGGGCAATCAGATACTCCTGAATGCTGATCGGTGTAAACTCAAATGCCTTTGCAAGGAACGGAACTTCGATAACAGCAGTAGTCAGAATCAGAGAAACGATCATCGCTCCGTACAGGAACATATTGTGGCTCTTCAGTGTGAAGATAGAACCGCGGCGGCTTCTCATATTCAGAGAATGACAAATCTCTACCATAGACAGTGTCAGGAACGCCATTGTCGTTCCGTCCGGGCTGTTCACAAATTCCCAGACACCGCTCTCCATGTAATGGCCAAGCAGGTAGGAAAGCATTACAAGCACTGTAACAACAAAGCCCTGGAAGAAGACGTCGAATCCCATTCCTCCGGCAAAGATTCCTTCCTTCGGATCACGGGGCTTACGCTTCATGATATCTGCCTCGCTCTTCTCCATTCCAAGTGCAAGAGCCGGGAAGCAGTCTGTAATCAGGTTGATCCAGAGCAGATGAACAGGCTCCAGAATCGTAAATCCAATCAGTGTAGCAAAGAAGATAGCCAGTACCTCAGCCAGGTTGGACGCCAGAAGGAACTGGATCGCCTTACGGATATTTGCGTAAATACGCCGTCCTTCTTCTACTGCTGAAACAATCGTTGCAAAGTTATCGTCAGCCAGAACCATATCCGCTACATTCTTTGTAACGTCGGTTCCTGTGATACCCATACCTACGCCGATATCTGCGCTCTTGATAGACGGAGCGTCATTTACGCCGTCTCCCGTCATCGCGGTAATCATGCCTTTTGCCTTCCAGCCGTTTACAATACGAACCTTATGCTCCGGCTGTACTCTCGCATATACGGAAAACTCCTCGATACGTCTGTTGAACTCTTCATCGCTCATCTCATCAAGCTGAGCGCCTGTAATCGCATGCTCCGGTCCGGAAATGATTCCAAGCTCCATACCGATGGCTACTGCCGTATCCTTGTGGTCTCCTGTGATCATAATCGGACGGATACCCGCCTCGCCGCACTCTACAATCGCGGCCTTTACCTCCGGACGAACCGGGTCAATCATACCGCAAAGACCGATATAGGTCAGATCCTGCTCCAGGAATTCCGGCTCTGTATTCTCCGGAAGAGCCTCCCAGTCTCTGCGGGCTGCGCAGAGCACACGCAGAGCCTTGTCTGCCATCGCCTTGTTTTCCTTCAGAATAGATGCTCTGAGTTCTTCCGTCATAGGAACGCGCTTTCCGCCCTGAAGCGCATGTGTACAACGCTTCATCACCTCGTCCGGCGCACCCTTTGTATACTGAACCAGCTTATGATCCTCTGTCTCATGAATCGTAGACATCATCTTACGCATGGAATCAAACGGAGCCTCGCCCACACGCGGACATGCCTTTTTCAGGTCTGTCTTCGGATAACCGTTCTTTGCCGCGTCATTTACAAGAGCGCACTCTGTCGGCTCGCCGACTGCCTCTCCTGCCTCTGCATCCCATTCTGCGTCACAGCAAAGCGCCATGCCGATCTCAAGCTCTTTCTCGTCGTCTGTCACATGTTGTACGACCGTCATCTTATTCTGTGTAAGAGTACCTGTCTTATCGGAACAGATAATCTGTGTACATCCAAGAGTCTCGACTGCTGTCAGCTTGCGGATAATCGCATTTCTCTTGGACATATTTGTAACGCCAATAGAAAGAACAATCGTAACGACTGCCGCAAGTCCCTCAGGAATCGCAGCTACTGCCAGAGAAACAGCTACCATGAAGGTACTGAGAATTGTGTCTCCGCTGATTCCCGCACGAAGGAGACCTACCGCAAAAATCACCACGCAGATTCCGATAACAAGAACTGTCAGAATCTTACTGAGCTGATTCAGCTTAAGCTGAAGCGGAGTTTCCTCATCCTTTGCCTGTGCCAGAGCCGAAGCAATCTTACCCATCTCAGTATTCATGCCTGTTCCGGTAATAACAGCCTTTCCACGTCCATATACGACAGTGGAACCCATATAAACCATATTCTTTCTGTCTCCGAGAGGAATATCCTTCTGCTCCTCAAGAGAAAGAAGATTTACCAGCTTGTTTACGGGAACCGACTCTCCTGTCAGCGCCGCTTCCTCAATCTTCATGCTGGCGCACTCAATAATACGTCCGTCTGCCGGGACTGCGTCGCCCGCTTCCAGAACTACCACGTCGCCCGGAACAAGTTCCTCGCTCCGAAGTGTCACTACCTTGCCGTCACGCAGCACCTTGCTCGTTGCCGCCGCAATTTCCTGCAGCGCAGCAATCGCAGCCTCCGCCTTGCTTTCCTGTACAACGCCGAGAACCGCATTGATAATTACAACTGCAAGAATAATGATTACGTCCGCATAGGACTCTCCTTCATAAAATGCTGTAATTCCGGAAATTGCCGCCGCAACAATCAGAATAATGATCATCGGGTCAGACAGCTCTTTGAGGAATCTTTTCAGAAGCGATACCTTCTTTCCTTCCTCCAGCTTATTTTTTCCATACTCGGCAAGTCTTTTTTCTGCCTCCTGCGAGCTTAGTCCTTCTGCTGAAGACTTCTGCTCTTTCAATACCTCTTCAAAACTCTGCAGATATTCTTTCACGTTTCCTCCTATCCGGCGTAACTGCTTACGCCGCGCCTCTTTGTGTATGAGCTTATCATACCATCTCAGAAATAGTCTGTCCATTTCCGGTATCCCGGCTTCTTGCCTCTGCATCTTTTTCCAGAGGTAATTTCGGGAAAAACCCTCTTGACGCAAAAAAAGACTTATCCACAAGATTTCCCTGCGGATAAGTCTCGTTGTTTCATACAAAACCAGGCTCGATGCCATGAATGTTGATTTTGCAACACCGGATGGTGCCAACTACTCCCTTATGCCATCACCTATGTGATTTTCTACCATATTACGCTATGCAGTCCGAAAAAGCAAGCTTTTTCCAGCCTTTTATTGTTTTTTTAGAATTGGAACAATTCGTTCACAATTACATCTGTTTTCTTACGATGCGGTACTCGTCTCCATATTGAAAATAAGGACAGCTGTGAAAATTCCCCGAAAGGAAAAGGCGCATCTCATCCTCGTCCAAATCCATTTCGCAGACGTAATAGCCGTAGTCGTCGTCATATACATAATTTCCGCAGTATTCGCAGTTTGCCGCTTTCTGCTTCTTCTTCGTCATTTTCCAGAGCCTCCTTCCGCATCTTTCATCACACAATCCTTTTAAACTTTTTTTCAATTTCCTGCTTTGTCATAGAAATGATCGTAGGTCTTCCATGAGGACAATTATAAGGATTTTCAAGAGTAAACAGTTCTTCGATTAAAGCCTTTGCTTCCGCCGCGCTCATCCGCTGATTTCCCTTGACGGCAGCCTTGCAGGACATGGAGGCTATCTTTTCAAGCACCATATCCATATCTTTTCCGCTGACATATTCCAGCTCCGCAAGCAGAGAAAGAAAAAGATCTTTTTCTGCAAGCCCGAAAAGATTTGCCGGAACTGCGCTCAGCGCATATTCCTTTCCGCCGAAAGGTTCTATCTCGAATCCCAGCTTTGTAAAGCAGTCCCTATATTCCTCAAGCCTTGCAGCCTCCTGCATCGTCAGGGTAAGAATCAGCGGAGGGCTTACTATCTGGGAAAGAATTTCCTTTCCTGCAAGCTCTTTTACTGTACGCTCATATAGTACCTTTTCGTGCGCCGCATGCTGATCAATCATGTAGAAACGATCTTCAAACTGTACAAGCCAGTAGGTCTCAAAAAGCTGTCCGATGATACGAATATCGGATTTTGTCTCCGGATTCAGAAGCTTCTTTTCAAAAAGATTCAGCTGTTCCGGCTCCTTTTCTACATGCTCTTCTCTTCTGCCATAGCCTTCCCTCTCCCGAAGAACATTCGGTACTTCCTCCCGCACCGGCTCTTTCTCCGGCACTGTCTTTTTTTCCGGTTCCGGCTCTTTCTTAAGCTCCGGCTCTTTCTTCGCCGCCAGCTTTTTCTCCGGTTCCGTTTTTTCTGCTTCTTTCTGACGAAATTCCTCTGTCACGCGCCTGCGCATCTGCGCCATAAAATAATCAAGGCTATATTCCGCCGGCTCCGGCTCTTTCTTAAACTCCTTTTTCGCTGCTGCCTGCGATTCCCCCCTCACTGCCTCCCGTTTCTTTTCTGCTGCCTGCGGTTCCTTCACTGCTGACAGCGGTTCCTTCTGATCTGCCGGAGATTTTTCCGGTTTTTCCTCAGACAGCCTGATTTCCGGAATCAGTTCCTGATTAGAAAGTCCTCTGCGGACAGAATCGCGGACAAGCCTGTAAAGCTGTTCCTGATTAGAGAAGCGAAGTTCCATCTTTGTGGGATGTACGTTTACATCCAGAAGCGTGCTGTCTATTGTAAAATGAAGCGCTGTGAAGGGATATTTATGCTGCATCATAAACGTGCGGTAACCTTCCTCAATGCCTCTGGCTATCACATTACTCCTGATATAACGTCCGTTTATAAAGTAATTCTCATATCCGCGGTTTCCTCTTGACACCACCGGCTTCCCGATAAATCCCTTCATGCAGACCGGTCCCTCTGTCACAGAAATCTCCGCCAGATTCCGCGCTATATCGCGCCCGTACACCTGATAAATCACATCTTTCAGGTTGTTGTTTCCCGCCGTATGAAGCTTTGTCTGTCCGTTATTAATAAACTGAAAAGAAATGTCGGGCCGAGAAAGAGCAAGTCTCTCCAGCAGCTCGCTGATATAGCCCCCTTCTGTCACGGGAGATTTCAAAAACTTCCGCCGGGCAGGCGTATTGTAAAACAGATTCCGCACAAGAAAGGTCGTTCCCCTGGGCGCCGCCGTCTCTTCCAGCTTCTTCTGCGTCCCGCCTTCTATCACACAGCGCGTGCCTGTATCTTCGTCTGAAGAACGCGTTATCAGTTCCACCATGGCAATCGACGCAATACTGGAAAGAGCTTCGCCCCGGAAGCCGAGAGAGGAAATGTGAAACAGGTCTTCCGCCCTGCGGATTTTGCTGGTGGAATGGCGGAGAAAGGCAAGCGGAACCTGCTCCTTTTCTATTCCGCTTCCGTTATCCGTCACGCGGAGAAAAGAGGTTCCGCCGTCGCGGATTTCCACCGTCACGGCAGTCGCCCCTGCGTCTATCGAATTTTCTACAAGTTCTTTTACTACGGAAGACGGACGTTCAATCACCTCGCCCGCCGCTATCTGATCGATTGTCTTCTGATCGAGCACCTGGATTGCGCCCATGTCTTCACCACCTGTTCTTTATCTTGTTCTGCAGTCTGTGTATAGTATTCAGAGCCTCCAGAGGCGTCATATTTCCCAGATCCATCTCCCTCAGCTCTGTAATAATATCGTCGTCCTTTACCGTATCAAAAAGGGAAATCTGCTCCATCTCCGGCTCTGTCTGCACTGCTCTGGGCTTCACGGAAATATCTGCTGCGCTCAACTCTTCTACAAGCTCTTTGGCACGGGCAATTACTGGATCCGGAACACCGGCAAGCTTCGCCACCTGGATTCCATAGCTTTTATCCGCACCGCCCCGGACGATTTTCCGCAGGAAAACAATATCGTCGCCTTTTTCTTTCACTGCGATGCAGTAATTCTTCACGCCGTTTATCGTGCCTTCCAGTTCTGTAAGCTCATGGTAATGCGTGGCGAACAAAGTCTTCGCCCCCAGAATCCGCGGATTGCTGATATGCTCTATCACAGCCCAGGCTATTGCCAGACCGTCGAAGGTACTCGTTCCGCGCCCTATCTCATCGAGAATCAGAAGGCTTTTGGGCGTCGCATTCCGCAGAATGTTCGCCACCTCGGTCATTTCCACCATGAAGGTACTCTGACCTGAAGCAAGATCATCCGACGCTCCGACTCTCGTGAAAATGCGGTCTGCAATTCCGATTTTAGCCTTGTCTGCCGGAACAAAGCTTCCCACCTGCGCCATCAGCACAATAAGAGCCGTCTGACGCATATACGTCGATTTTCCAGCCATATTCGGTCCTGTGATGATAGAAATACGGTTCGCGCCATTATCAAGACAGGTGTCGTTGGGAATAAACATCTCGTGATCGATCATGCGCTCTACCACAGGATGGCGTCCGCCTTTGATATCGATCACGCCTCTGTCGTTCATGACGGGACGCACATAATGATTCCTCTCCGCCACAAACGCCAGAGAAGCAAAAACGTCAATCATAGCCACAGCCTTTGCCGCCTTCTGAATCCTGAGAACCTGCGAGGCGATATGCTCTCTCAGCTCGCAGAAAAGACCGTATTCCAGAGAGGTAAGCTTATCCTCCGCCCCGAGAATCGTATCCTCCAGTTCTTTCAGTTCCGGCGTAATATAGCGCTCTGCATTTGTAAGCGTCTGCTTGCGCATCCATGTATCGGGCACAAGCTCTTTGTAGGAGTTTGTTACCTCCAGATAATAACCGAACACCTTGTTGTATTTGATTTTCAGATTCCGGATTCCTGTCTTATCCCTCTCCTGTGCTTCCAGCTTTGCCAGCCAGCTCTTTCCTTCCGTCTTAGCCTTACGGTATCGATCTACATCTTCATGAAAACCGTCTCTGATGATGTCGCCGTCCCGAATCGACACAGGCGGATCATCCTGAATTGCCGCTGCAATCATCGACTGCAAATCGGAAAGCTCATCCAGTTCCTCTCGGATTTCACATAAGAGAGGAGCCTGGAACTCCCCAAGAAGCGTCTTAATATGCGGCAGCATTTCCAGAGAAGAACGAAAAGCTGTCAAATCTCTTGGATTGGCTGTCTGATAGCTGATGCGTCCAATCAGACGCTCCAGATCATACACGGGATTCAGATATTCCCGAAGCTCTTCTCTGCTGATCATATGCGCGTTCAGCTCTTCTACCGCCTCATGGCGCTTCTCTATCTCAGCCCTGTCTATCAGAGGCTGCTCCACCATAGAACGGAGCATTCTCGCTCCCATGGCTGTCTTTGTCTTATCAAGAACCCAGAGAAGCGATCCTCTTTTCTGCTTTTCCCTGAGCGTCTCTGTAAGCTCCAGATTTCTTCGGCTGGAGCTGTCGATAATCATATATCTTCCTATCGCGTAAGGACGGATATGCGTCAGGTGAGAAAGGCTCGTCTTCTGCGTCTCATAGAGATACTTCAAAAGAGCGCCTGCCGCTATTGTCCCGCAGCCTGATTCAGAAAGGCCAAGCCCCGTCAGACTCCCGACCTTAAAATGCTCCATCAGCGTCTTTCTGCACAGCTCGTCATCGAAGTACCAGGATTCCAACGGATAGACTGCTATATTGAGCCGGAACTTCAAACCCTCCAGATCAATCCCGCTCATGGAAAATGCCTCGTTGCACACAATCTCTGCAGGAGAAAATCTGTTGATCTCATCCAGAAGCTTTCTCTCTGTATCGACCTCCGTCACAAAATAATCTCCGGTCGTAATATCTGCTGTGGAAATGCCGTACCGGTCAGACAGGCAGACGACGCACATCAGATAATTGTTCTTCGTCTCATCCTCCGCATTCAAGTTTGTTCCCGGCGTCACAATACGGACAACCTCTCTTGCCACCAGCCCCTTTGCTTCCTTCGGGTTTTCTGTCTGTTCGCAGATCGCAACCTTGTACCCTTTTGAAACAAGTCTGTTCAAATATCCCTCTACAGCATGATAAGGAACGCCACACATAGGTGCGCGTTCCTCTAATCCACAGTTCTTTCCTGTCAGTGTCAGTTCCAGTTCCTTCGAGACTGTCTTTGCATCCTCGAAAAACATTTCATAAAAATCGCCCAGGCGATAAAATAAGATACAGTCCCTGTACTGCTCCTTCATCTTCAGGTACTGCTGCATCATGGGTGTAACTTCCGCCATGAAATTTCCTCCTGATCGAATCTGCCGGCGCTTAGTTGTTGCTGGACACGGTTCCCGTCTCAGCATCTACCATCACGACAGCTCCGCTCTTTAAAATATCCGTCGCGTTCACAGCTCCTACAATCACCGGAATATCAAGCGCCAGACCGACAATTGCCGCATGGGAGCTGGTTCCTCCCTTTTCAACAACGAGAGCGGAAGCCGTTTTCAGCTGAGGCAGCATCTCATTCGTCGTCTCCGGAGCCACAATAATGTCTCCCGCGTGGAAATTCTTAAGTCCCGACGCATCTTTTATAACGCAGAGAGGACCATTTGCCTTTTTCTCTGTAATACCTCTTCCGGTCACAAGAATCTTTCCTGCCACCTGAACCTTGATAAGATTGGTTGTTCCCGTAATTCCAAGGGGAACGCCTGCCGTCAGAACTGTCAGCTCTCCGCGGGACACATATCCTGCTTTTTCCGCCGCCTCCACAGCGCGGCTGAACAGTACGTTCGCGTCCTCTTCTTTATCAAGAAGCAGCGGCTGTACGCCCCAGTAAAGATTCAGCTGTCTGCATACATAATCATCCATACAGCAGCCGATAATCAGGCAGCCCGGATGATACTTGGATACCATTCCCACCGTTCTTCCTGACTTTGTGACTGTAATAATTGCAGCCGCCTGCAGGTCAACCGCCGTCGTACAGGTTGCATGAGAAACTGCGTTTGTCACGTCCGGACGCTCAAGCACCGTACGTCTCTTAAAGTTTCTGTCATAATCAATATCTGCTTCTGTACGAAGAGCAATCTTCACCATCGTCTTCAGCGCCTCTACAGGATAAAGTCCTGATGCCGTCTCTCCGGAAAGCATAATCGCGCTTGTTCCCTGATAAATCGCATTCGCTACGTCTGTTGTCTCCGCACGGGTCGGTCTTGGATTCTTCATCATGGAATCCAGCATCTGTGTCGCCGTAATAACCGGCTTGCCTGTCTCGGAAATCTTTCTGATAAGTTTCTTCTGCACAACAGGCACGTCCTCCAGCGGAATCTCCACGCCCATGTCGCCTCGCGCAATCATGATTCCATCTGAAACACGAACAATCTCGTCTATATTCTCAACGCCCTGCATATTCTCAATTTTTGCAATAATTTTGATGTATCCGCAGCCCTGCTCCTCCAGAATCTTTCTAAGCTCCAGAATATCCTCCGCAGTACGCGTGAAGGACGCAGCGATATAATCAAAGCCTTCCTTAGCGGCAAATACAATATCTTCGTAGTCCTTCTGGCTGATAAAGGGCATATTAAGGCTTACGCCCGGAACATTGATTCCTTTTTTATTGGATACCGTTCCCCCGTTCTCAACCGTACAGAGAATCTCTTTTTCTCTGATTTTCTCGACCCTCAGTCCAATCAGACCGTCGTCAATCAGAATCGAATCGCCCGGATGCACGTCCTTTACCAGATCCTTATAAGTAATGGAAACGATCCCTTCATTTCCTATAATATCTTCTGTCGTCAGGACAAAGCTCTGCCCCTTTTTCAGTTCTACCTTGCCGTTCTCCAGTACTCCTGTCCGGATCTCCGGTCCCTTTGTATCAAGCAGAAGCGCTACCGGAAGCTTAAGCTCTTCTCTTACCTTCTTAACAATTTCCAGCTTTCCTCTTTGCTCCTCATGCGTTCCGTGAGAAAAATTCAGTCTCGCTACATTCATGCCTGCCAGCATCAGTTCACGGATAACCTGCTCATTTTCCGACGCAGGTCCCAGGGTGCAGATAATTTTTGTCTTTCTCATCTTCATATGCTTCTTCACTCCATTTTTTCAGCTCTTTTTCCTTTTATTTTCTAACGTCGCTATTATAGCACTGCGAAAACTCAAACGTCAAGGCGAAGCTCAGAGGGTTACAAAGATTTTACATTCTCTGAATATTCAGACCTCCGGATAACTCTCAGCGAGTAAGCCCGTCCATACATTCAAAGCAGTCAAACGTAGCAAAGTAATCCTTCGGAGCCTCGGCACGGCGAATCATCTGCACTTCCCCGTTCTCCCTCAGAAGAAGCTCTGCCGACTTCAGCTTTCCATTATAGTTGTAGCCCATGGCATAACCGTGCGCTCCCGTATCGTGAATGACAAGGAAATCTCCCTTCTCGATCTTCGGAAGCATCCGATCGACTGCAAACTTGTCGTTGTTTTCACACAGAGATCCGGTAATATCGTATTTCTGATCGCAGGGAAGCTGTTCCTTTCCCATAACTGTGATGTGATGATAAGCTCCATACATGGCAGGACGCATCAGATCTACCGCGCAGGCATCGACTCCGATGTACTCCTTATGCGTATGTTTTTCATGAACCGCCTTTGTGACAAGACAGCCGTAGGGTCCGAGCATATAACGTCCCAGCTCTGTATAGATAGCCACATCTCCCATACCTGCGGGAACGAGCACCTCCTCGTAAACCTTCCGCACGCCTTCTCCGATTGCCCGTATATCGTTTGGCTCCTGATCCGGTCTGTAAGGAATACCGATACCGCCCGAAAGATTAATAAAGCTGATATGAGCGCCTGTTTCCTTCTTTAAACGGACAGCCACTTCAAAGAGCACCTTTGCCAGCATCGGATAATATTCGTTTGTCACTGTTTTGCTTGCAAGAAATGCATGAAGTCCGAAATTTTTCGCTCCCTTTTCCTTCAGCACACGGTAAGCATCAAAAAGCTGTTCCGTTGTCATTCCGTATTTTGCGTCTCCCGGATTGTCCATAATATCATTACTGATCTGGAATACGCCGCCCGGATTATAACGGCAGCTGATCGTCTCGGGAATATATCCTATGGTTTTTTCCAGAAAATCAATATGCGTATAATCGTCAAGATTGATAATCGCTCCAAGCTTCGCTGCATAAGCGAACTCCTCTGCCGGAGTATCGTTGGAAGAGAACATAATGTCGCTGCCGCTTACTCCAATGGCATCTGAGAGCATCAGCTCCGTCATAGACGAACAGTCGCAGCCGCAGCCATACTCCCTGAGAATCTGTATCAGAAACGGATTCGGCGTAGCCTTTACCGCAAAATATTCTCTGTATCCCGGATTCCACGCAAACGCCTCCTTCAGAGCCTTCGCATTCTCCCGGATCCCCTTCTCGTCATAAAGATGAAACGGTGTCGGATATGTCTTCTCAATCTCTTTCAGCTGTTCCAGCGTCACAAACGGTTCTTTCTTCATCTGTATTACTCCTCTTTTCTCTCTGCCCTTCTATGTTCTGTGCAGATTTCATTTCATTGTTCGTCCTGACTATTATAACCATATTTTTAATTATTTGTATAGCAAATAATTTCAGCGGCAGACAAAACGGGACGCCGCTCTCTCATTTTTCATGATTTTGCGGCGCCCCGAAAAATTTTGCTGTCTGCCTGTTAAAAAAGTGTACCTGACTGTCTTTCCAGATTACAGTGTCCTTATATTATCTTTTATTTGCACCCGCAGCTGCCTCCATTCGTGTCAAAGGCAGGGTTGAATGCATAGAAATTATCCGCGTTCAGCTTATCCTGAACAATGCGCAGCGCTTCACCGAAACGCTGGAAGTGTACGATTTCTCTTGCCCGAAGGAAGCGAATCGCATCTGTGACGTCCGGGGAATCCACGCTGATCCGGAGAATATTGTCATAAGTTGTACGCGCCTTTTCCTCGGCAGCCATATCCTCCATCAAATCTGTAATCGGATCGCCTACCGACTGAAACATCGCGGCTGTAAACGGAGTTCCCGAAGCCGCCTGCGGCCACAGACCCAGGGTATGATCGACGTAATAATCTTCAAATCCTGACGCTTTCAGCTCTTCCATGGTCATATTCCGCGTAAGCTGATGGACAATCGTTGCAATCATTTCAAAATGACCCAATTCATAAGAACCAGGATGTTGGATCTGAAATCTGAAAAACTACCGGGAAAGTCCCGTGACACGGCAGGTCTTATTTTCTTCCAGATATTCCAGCGCAATCTCGTCTCCCGGCTGACAGCGCACAATCTCAACAAAGTCAGAAAGTTTCACATCATAAATCGTTTCAGAGCCTTCCAGGAAGATATAGTAATGTGTGTTTCCATCAATGACACCCTCGGCAATCCGGGAAATTACGCCGCTGATCTCCTCTCCCTGAACCTCCTCCTCTTCCAGAATGTTATTTCCTTTCAGAAGAGAAATATAGGCTTCCTCACATTCGGACACAGTATCTCCAATCGCCACAATCTGGTAGCGCTGCACGTTAACCATGGCATATTTCTTCACCAGTCCTGCTTCATCCTTCAGCGCCATAAAATAGGTTGGCTCATCCGCAATATTTAAAAGCAGCGGGAAAGCAGCCCTGTATCCAAGGTGCTGTACCTGTCCCTGCGCCGAAGACATGGCGGAAAACTCCTCCGCTCCTGCACAGGCATAGTAGCGTGTCTCCATGGTTCTCTGATTCATCAGCACAAAACCGACATTGGACTGATCGCCGGATACAGAGGTTACTCCTGTGTACACCCACACGTCGTCGTCCATCGCAATATAATTATACCCTTCCGTGGTTCTCAGGCAGTCCTTCTGTCCCAGAACGCTGTTAAAATATCCATGCTTTAAGCTTCCATAGTAATCATAAAGCTGAATCAGAAGGTCGGCAGAATATACCCTGTCCACCCATTCCGGCACGTCCTGCACATCCATGCTTTCGCACTCTCCTGTCTGAGCATTACAGATCACCACTTTTCCGATGGTCTGTCCTCCGAAAAGACCGATATTAAATTTCTTTACCGGGCAGATCCAGTAGGGCGTTCCCTCGTCGTCGATTTCAAAGCTGATGCTGTCGAAAATATAGGTAGGATACTGAAACCGCAGATGACGGTAAATATTCCTGCCAAAATATTCGGACTGTGAATAGCGAATCGGCTTCTCCAGTTTTACGCATTCTGTTTCCTGCGTTGCCATATCAATCATAATGTAAGCCGGAATTCCGGAACTCTGATTAGTCAGCCACTTAATTGTGCTGGCATAAACCAGAGGCGTAACGCGCATCGGTTTTTCCTGATAATTGATCTGGGTGTAAAGGGGACTGACCTCAAACTGAGATACATACTCCACCATGCTTCCCATTTTCCTGTTTCCCAGAAGCTCTGCGGAATCCTTGTCCAGAAGCGGAATCTGGTTGTAGTCGAGCTCAGGAATATCCTCCGAAAAATCACGCTCTTCCACCGCCAAAAGCTCCTGATACTTTTTGGCGTTGATAATCGGAGAAGAAAGCAGGGTTCCTGCTGCCAACACCAGAACCATCAGTCCCAAAACAGCCAGACCCAGTTTTGTAAAGGTAAAACCTTTTTTCTCTGAAAGTCTTTCTTTCCCCTTTTTGGATAAATCAATTTTCCGGAAGGATAAAAGAAATACCAGCG
>CAUWNO010000005.1:0-28625 GCA_963559965.1 uncultured Lachnospiraceae bacterium
GGAGTACTCCCTGCAAGAATAACCCAAAGAAAACTGGCAAAAAAGCACCAAAGAAGAACTTTTTTCTCCAGATTGCGTATTTTCTGCTTTTCTTCACTGCTTCCATCCGCAATCTTTCCGCTCAGCCAAACAACAATTCCTCCCAAAAGGGCAGCACCCACCGTAGTTATCAGAAACAAATCTCGACGGGAATATGGAATCTCTGCAATATAATTCTGTACAAAATATCTTGTATAAATTAAACTCACTACAGTAAGAAGAATAAATAACATGCTTCCTGCCGCAAGAAGAAATTTTTCCGCGATAGTCTCAAGCTTTTTCATTTGTTTTCCTCCGTTTTTCCAAAAGCCTTCTTCCCGTCTCCGCAGCCGCCTGAATTCCTGCTGCCGATGCCGGAAGGAGCAGGGCAAAATAGAAAAAGCCGTATCTTCCCTTTACCTCCCATACCATATGGAAGAGGAAGCCTCCCAGAAGGATCAGCATGGGAAGAACCTCCTGAATTTCCGCCTTCTTTTTAAACCACAGCAGGGCAAACGCGAAAGCTCCAAAAAGAATCAGGGAGTGCCATCCATTCATCCACCACTCCAGAAACGGCGTCTCCTGACTTCCTGCCGACACCTGACATCCATGGCTTGCATCGTTCCACTGGCTCACGAACTTCTGTCCAAAAAATTTCACGGCAGCTTTCGGATGCTCCGCAAAGCCCTCCAGCGAAAATGTAATCGCCGCATCTCCCAACTCCTTTGCCGCCTGCGGATCGTAGCCCGCCTGTTCTTTATACACCTTATCAGGGAACTCATTCCACCAGCCGGACGTCATTCCTTCTCCCTGAAGTCCCATAGCAGCCCAGAGGTTCCTGGGCATTCCCTGATCAAGCTGCCATCCGCTCCGGTATTCATAAAGCTTTGTCATCGCAGGCTGTGCTAATACAAGCACGCCAATCAGAGGAAGTATCCAGAGCGCCAGCTTTTGTTTCTTTTCGGATACCGCCTTGCACAGCATCACGCAGCCTATGGCTACTGCCGCAATCAAAGCATTATTCTTCATGTAGACTGCAAAGACAAGAGCCAGAAGCATCGTGACTGCCTGCCAGATTTTTTTCTCTTCCAGCCAAAGCAGAAACATCCATACTGCAAGCGATACGCCTGCTACAGCAAGCACCTCCCCGTAAATCACGTTCGTATAAATGAGAAGAGGCAGAAAACCGGCGCTCAGAAGCAGAAAGTTTACCTTTGCCGCATCCTTGTGCCAGAGCTGCTCCGTAATCTTGAATCCGCAGAAAACGAATACCAGCACGCCCAGGGTGTTAAGACTCCGGAACGCCATAAGATTTTCATATCCGAAAAGCCGGTACACAAGCTCCAGAAGAAGAGCCTGTCCCGCCTGATGCGGATAAGTGTAGAGATAATCCATTCCGCTCGGAGAAACGTCGCCTGTAGCAAAGCCTCCTGCAATTGCATGGATATACAGCGGATCTGCGCGGAGAGCGCTCTGCGCCATCATATTCCATACCGTACAGAACACGGCGCAGTGCAGCAGAACAGCGCCCAGAAGAATCCCCATATTTCTTCGCCTGTTCTCCTCTTTTTTCAGAATCGCCCGTCCTGCCGCATAAAACGCCAGGACTCCGGCTGCCGTAAACAGCAGCATAAGCAGCGGATTATCCGCTGCCTGAGATGGAAGCTCCAAATCGTTGCTCTGGTAAACCGTCGTAAAAAAGAGGCTGTACAGAAACAGAGCCGCACAGGGAAGACCCGCAAGAAGAAGAATGGCTTTGACCGAAAACGTCTCTGTTTTTTTCAGAAGCAAGACCGTTTTCTCACTGTTTTCTTCTTTTTCCGGATGGCGCTTTCTCCAGACTTCCTTTATCTTATTTTTCCATGACGCAAGGCTTCGGATAAAAACATCCCAGCCGCAGGCTGCCATAGGAATCAGCATCACAAAATACGGAAAAACATACCGCGATTTTGCTTCCCAGAAAATGTAGAAGATAAAACCTCCTATGACTACGATAAAAAGACCCAGTTTCTCTACCGGAGTTTTCTTCCATATCAGAAGCAGAAGAAAAAGAAAGGCTCCGCAGTATATCAAAGACTGATATACATCCATTACTCTTACAAACGGTCCCCATAGCTCTCCTTTATAAAAGCTGTCCATAAGAGGAGAGCGTGCCTCAACTCGTCTGTTCGTTTCCTGGAGACATGCATAGGTAGGCTCTGCCCACTGACTTGTAATCTTTCTTCTGAAAAAATCAGTCCCGTAAGAAGGATTTTCTGTAAAAGTATGAATCGACTCTTTTATTGCCTCTCTGGCTCTTTCTTTTGAAAGCTCCTGATCCCGCCCTGATTCATCCACATATACATCCCATGCAAAACCATTATACCAGCCTGCTTCACGTTCAAAATCATCTACGCCTCCCTCCTGCAGACCCATAGCAACCCAGAGAATGGAAGGCATTCCATCATGAAGCGACAGATTCAGTCTCTCTTCATAGGTATGAAGGAGAAGCGAATGAGAAGCGAAAAACAAAGCAAGACAGCAGAAAAATGCAGCCCCGTGTTTCAGTGTCTTTTCAGAAATCATCTTCACACCCAGCACGCAGCCCACCGCAGCGATCACAATATAGCAGTTGCTTCGGATAAGGCACGCAGCCGTAAGCGAGAACGCAAGAAGCAAAATATCTCTTTTCCTGCGCAGTTTCAGATAACACAGTAAAGCATAGACTGCCATAAAGGAAAACATCACTGAAAGGACTTCTCCATAGACAAAACTCACATAAATATAAAGAGGATGACAGGAAAGCATTAAGAGAAGAAAATAAGCAGCCGGTTCCAGGCGTTCTGTCATCATACGGATAATACGGTAACCAAAAAACACGATTCCTCCTGCTCCAAAGGCATTTAGAATCTGAAATGCGTGATAATTTTCTCCTCCAAAAATGCGGTATATCTGTTCCAGAAAAGCAATCAAGCCGATCTGATGAGGATAAGAAGTCAGATAATCAATATCTCCTGCACTGACGTCGTCAATTCCATGCGCAAGCTGCTCACCCCAGAAGGAGACAAGCTTTGGGTCCCACATCATATAATATTTACATGCAAATGCCCAGACAATTCCGTATACAACCGCATAAATGCAGGTAAACACCAGAAGAATGCGAAGATTTCTCTCTCTGTTCTGTTCCTGACGCAGAATTGTCCTGACCACATAAAACATGAGTAATAGAACTATTGTCATAAGCGCAAGTGTTAAAACAGGATTTCCGCTCCCTTCCACCGGCATTTCCTTGTGGTTGGACTCAAATCTTCTCGTATACAGCAACGTATAGACAGACAAAAATCCCAGAATCAACAGCCCTATCCCTGCCGCCACCCGGCTACAGAAATACTCAAATTTTGTAGTGTCCAGATCTTTGAATCTCATTCTTATCTCCTAATTTCTATTTTTGCGCAGGACGGACACAGGAGCAGAATCTCTGCTCCTCTGTCCGTTCCTGTCTGCCTTTTTTATTTAAAGTAGGCTACGCCGGATTCAAATATCTTCATATCCTGCTCGCCATAAATATTAACTGCTACAGCTTCACCCCGCCGCTCGGAGTGAGCCATCTTTCCGAACACCCTTCCGTCCGGACTTGTAATTCCCTCAATCGCCGCATAAGAGCCGTTGACATTCCAGTACTCGTTCATGCCTGCCTCGCCGTCGGGATTTACATACTGCGTTGCCACCTGGCCGTTTTCAAAAAGCTTCTTAATCCATGCTTCATTCGCTACAAAACGGCCCTCTCCGTGAGAAGCCGGATTGACATACGTCTTTCCAAGCTCTGCCTGCGCAAGCCACGGAGACTTATTAGAAACGACCTTCGTATATACCATCTTCGACACATGACGGTTAATGGTATTGAAGGTAAGTGTCGGAGAGTCCTCCGTCTGTCCTGTAATCTCACCGTACGGTACGAGTCCGAGCTTAATCAGCGCCTGGAAGCCGTTGCAGATACCGAGAGCCAGACCGTCTCTCTCCTGAAGAAGCTTCTGTACCGCTTCTTTCATGCGTTCATTCTGGAACGCCGTCGCAAAGAACTTTGCAGAACCGTCCGGCTCGTCTCCCGCTGAGAATCCGCCCGGGAACATAATAATCTGCGCCTGCTCAATCGCTTTTTCAAAAATCTCCACAGATTCCCGGATATCTGAAGCGGTCAGGTTACGGAATACCTTTGTGACAACCTCTGCTCCTGCGCGCTCAAACGCCTTTGCACTGTCGTATTCACAGTTGGTTCCCGGGAATACCGGAATAAATACTGTCGGCTTCGCTGTCTTATTGCGGCATACATAGATATTGTCTGCACGGTAAAGCGGCGTTTCTACTCTGCTGTCATCCTTCACTGCCTCTGTCGGGAATACCTTCTCAAGCGGAGCCTCCCAGACTGCCAGCGCTTCCTCCGTGCTAATGTGCATATCTGCGTAGGAAATGCCCTCTTCCGTCACCTCGCCGACCAGCGTATAGGTGACTGCCAGATCTCCTGTACAGCCGTCTGCCACCTCTGCAACGATATTTCCAAAGCCTGCGGTAAAGAGATCTCTCTTATCCACATTATGCTCAATCTTCACACCCAGCTTATTTCCGAACGCCATCTTGCTGACTGCGGCTGCAAGTCCCGCTCCGTCCAGAGCGTAAGCCGAAACGATGCGTCCTGCTTTCACATCCTCGAAGAATTTCCCGTAAAGGTCTTTCATCTGCTCATAATCCGGCAGATCGTATGCATCACGGTCAATCTTTATCAGAACAAGCTTATTTCCCGCTTTCTTAAGCTCCGGTGTCAGAATATGCTTATGGCTTGCAATATCTACCGCGAAGGATACCAGCGTCGGCGGAACGTCGATGTCATTGAACGTACCTGACATACTGTCCTTTCCTCCGATAGAAGGAAGTCCAAAGCCAAGCTGCGCGCTGTATGCGCCGAGAAGGGCTGCAAACGGCTGGCTCCAGCGGTGCGGATCTTCTGTCATTCTGCGGAAATATTCCTGGAAGGTGAAACGGATTCTGCTGTAGTCTCCTCCGGAAGCCACAATTCTTGCCACCGACTCAATCACTGCATAGACAGCTCCGTGATACGGGCTCCAGCTGGAAAGATAGGGATCAAAGCCGTAGCTCATCATGGTAACGGTGTCCGTCTTTCCCTTCAGCACAGGAAGCTTGGCTACCATCGCCTGCGTCTCTGTCAGCTGATATTTTCCGCCGTAGGGCATCAGTACCGAACCGGCTCCGATGGAGCTGTCGAACATCTCCACCAGACCTTTCTGCGAGCAGACATTCAGATCTTTCAGCGTGTTCATCCATTTTTCTTTTACATCGCCTACTTCATCGCGTACAAAATACTTTTTATTTTCATCGGGCAGATCCACTGCAACCTTTGTTTCCTGATGCGCTCCGTTCGTATCGAGGAAGGCTCTTGAAATATTGACAACCTCCCTGCCTCTCCAGCTCAGGACAAGTCTGGGTTCTTCTGTAACGACTGCCACTGTGGTAGCCTCCAGATTCTCCTCCTGCGCATAAGTAAGGAACTCTTTCTCATCCTTTTTGTCAACGACAACTGCCATTCTCTCCTGCGACTCAGAAATTGCAATCTCTGTTCCGTCAAGTCCGGCGTATTTCTTCGGAACAAGGTCAAGATTTACTTTAAGACCATCTGCAAGCTCTCCGATTGCCACAGATACGCCGCCCGCTCCGAAATCGTTGCATTTTTTAATCAGGCGGGTTACTTCCGGACGGCGGAAAAGTCTCTGGATCTTTCTCTCTGTCGGAGCATTTCCCTTCTGTACCTCCGCACCGCAGGTCTCAATGGAAGCCTCTGTATGAACCTTGGAAGATCCTGTAGCTCCGCCGCAGCCGTCGCGTCCCGTTCTTCCTCCCAGAAGAATAATCAGATCGCCCGGATCGGAAGTCTCGCGAATCACGTCGCGGCGGGGAGCCGCACCGAGAACTGCTCCAATCTCCATTCTCTTCGCCACATAGTCCGGATGATAAATCTCTTTTACATAACCTGTCGCAAGTCCTATCTGATTTCCATAGGAGCTGTAACCCTGAGCGGCTCCGCGCACAAGCTTCTTCTGCGGAAGCTTGCCCTTCAGCGTCTCTTCCACGGAAACTGTCGGATCGGCTGCTCCCGTCACACGCATCGCCTGATATACATAGGTACGTCCTGACAACGGGTCGCGGATTGCTCCTCCCAGACACGTCGCCGCGCCTCCGAACGGCTCAATCTCTGTCGGATGGTTGTGCGTCTCATTTTTGAAATTCACAAGCCATTCCTCTGTCTCTCCGTCTACTTCTACCGGAACAACGATAGAGCAGGCGTTGATCTCATCCGATTCTTCCTGATCTTCCAGCTTTCCTTCAGCTTTCAGCTTACGCATAGCCATCAGTGCCAGATCCATCAGACATACAAATTTATCTTTTCTTCCCTTGAAAATTTCTTCTCTGTCAGAAAGGTATCTGTGATAAGTATCCTCTATCGGCTTCCTGTAATAGCCGTCCGCAAAGCTTACGTCGGTAAGCTCTGTGGAAAATGTCGTATGACGGCAGTGATCTGACCAATAGGTATCAAGAACACGAATCTCCGTCATGGACGGGTCTCTCTTTTCCTCATCTCTGAAATAGTTCTGAATATGCTGAAAATCCCGGAAGGTCATCGCAAGATTCAAGGATGCGTAAAGCTCTTTTAAAGCGCCCTCTTCCATGCTGCAGAAGCCGTCGAAAATCTTTACGTCTGCCGGCTCTTCAAACACAGTCACAAGCGTATCCGGCTTTCCTGCTTCCGCCTCTCTGGAATCTACAGGGTTGATACAGAAGCTGCGGACAGCGGAAAACTCTTCGTCCGTAATTTTTCCCTCTATCACATACGTCGTTGCCGTACGGATTACCGGCTCCTCGTCTTCCTTGAGAAAACGGACGCACTGTACGGCAGAATCGGCTCTCTGATCAAACTGGCCGGGCAGATATTCTACGCTGAAAATACGGGAGTCTGCCGCTGTCTCAAAGTTTTCATGATAAAGCCTGTCTACCGGCGGTTCTGAAAAAACGGTTCTGCACGCCCGCTCAAATACATCGTCGGAAATATTCTCCACATCGTAGCGAATCAGTACGCGGACGCCTGTCACGCCTTCGATTCCCAGATAACTTCTTATCTCTTCCTGAAGCTCCTTCGCCTTTACTGCAAAAGCATCCTTTTTCTCTACAAAGACTCTTCTAACTTTTCCCATTTCTGACCTCCTGAATTTTTGCCTGTTGCCCCGCCGAATCATCGTTTGTCTTATCTAGTATACCACATGATTCCTCCGGTAACAATTCCTGCCTTTATCTTAGCATAAAAGTGCATATAAGTATAATTAATAAATTTAAAGTAATTAATAATCTTATCTAATAGCTTTTCGCGTATTGCTGTGCTATAATTGAAAAAAACGGAAAGAGGAGTATTTCCTATGAATCAGATACGTGCCTGCAGGGGACAGCTTTGCTTCACCCTGGTTCTTTTTCTTCTTATCCTGATCGCACCTTTTCAGGATTATACGGAAAGAAATTTTACAACAGAGGATATGAATTATCCCGAGGAATCTATCGGTATCGTCCGGACAGAGGGCGGTCTTATGTCCGTGCCTGACGGAGCCGGAAGCATTACGCTTCACAGCAATTCCTACTATTTCAAAAAGGGAACTTATGAAGCTACCTTCGCCGTCACTGCGCCTGCTGCCGGAAATATGGTTGAGGTCTTTGATCCCCTCTATCTGAATTCTGACAACAGCTGCGGACGCGTTCTTGCAGAAGCTCCTGTCATACCAGGTCAGGACACGGTTCTCGTTCCCTTTGAAATCGAGGAAAGCCTCTCCTGCATCCAGTTCCGTGTCCGCACGGAAAGCGCCGCCTCCTTTCAGGGAATCTATCTCATGTCGGAAAAGGGCTTATACCGCGATCCTTTCATTTACGCAGGTCTTCTTCTTCTTGGAAGCGCCCTCCTTTTCTTTTACAGAAGCCGCAGACGCATCCGCCCGGAGCTTCTTCTCCTGCTCGCCTTTGCAGCGCTCTGGAGTTCAGCTCCCTTATGCTTCCCCTGGCTTATCCGGGGACATGACATGTTCTTCCACTACGGACGCCTCTTCTGCCTTTCCGAAGATCTGTTTTCCGCGGCCTTCCCTGTGCGCATCCACCCCGGTATGTTTCAGGGCTTCGGCTATTTAAGCCCCGTCTTTTATCCGGAGACCTTTCTCTATCCCTTTGCCCTTCTGGGACGGCTTGGACTTTCTCCGATTGGATGCTACCGCCTTCTTCTGCTGACTGTAAATTCAGCGACGGCAGGCGTCTCTTACTATGCGTTTTCCCGGCTCTGCCGCTCGCGCAGAATCGGTCTTGCTGCCGCCCTCTTTTATACGCTTTCCTCCTACCGCCTGATCAATCTCTATACGCGTGCGGCTGTAGGAGAGGTGCTTGCCACCATTTTCCTGCCTCTGCTTCTTCTGGGAATGTATCAGCTCTTCTACGGTGATTCCCGAAGATGGATCACGGCTGTTCTTGCATTTACGGGACTTCTTCAGTCTCATATGATAACGACAGAGCTGGCTGTCGGCTTTGCCGCCCTGTTCGGACTTTTGAATATCCGCCGGCTAAAGGACAGAAAAAGGCTTCTGCACCTTCTGATTGCCGCAGGCTTCACCCTGTTTTTAAACCTCTGGTTCCTCATTCCGATTCTCGATATGATGCGCCTGCCCATGGCTGTTCTGGGGGACACGCGGAATCTTGCCGGATATTCTCTGTACGGAATGCAGCTTTTTGACACAGGTCTTTTAAATCCTGCCGGAGACGCCCTTGGACGCGGCGGAATCGCCGGAGAAATGCCTTATTCCATCGGAATTCTTCTGCTTGCCGGAAGTCTTCTGTTTCTCCTTCTCTGCTTCCGAAAGCAGAGCCGTCTTCCCGAAAGACATAAGAAGCTGGGCGTCTGGTGTCTTTCCCTCGGCGCTCTCTCCGTCTATGCATCCAGCATTTATTTCCCATGGGAGACTATCCAGCGGATGGAGCTTTTCAACCGGATCGCAGGAAGCATTCAGTTTGCCTCCCGCTTCCTCCCCTTTGCTACGCTCTTTCTGTGCGTCACGACGGCAATCGCCGTTTATGACGTCTTCCGCGAACGCTCCACCCGGCAGCTGCTCTTGTTCGGCTGCACCTTTTTCCTGGTCTGGTCCGCCGGAACATATTTCAGCAATTTTGCAAATACGGCTGAAACCTATGTAACCTGGGAAAACCAGCTTGACCCCGTCTGTGAATCAGACGCTCTCTACCTTGTAACCGATGACGGAGCTTACTTCAGTATGCGGAAAATGAAAGAAAGAGAACCTGTCTTCACAGCATCTGAGAACGTCAGCTTAAAACACGTTTCCAGAAATGAAAGCTTTGCCTCCTTCTCCTATGAAAGGAGCGGAACGGAAAATGCCTGGGTCAGCGTTCCCTTCAACTACTATCCACAGTATCATGCCTTAGATGAAAACGGAGAAGAACTTCCCACCAGTCTTGACAAAGAGCTTCTCAGTCTTCGTGTTCAGCTTCCGGAAAAAGAAGCCGGAACGGTAAACATCAGCTTCCAGACCCCGGGACTCTACCGGGCGGGAGATCTTCTCTCTCTCTGCGCAGCCGCCGGGCTTATCGCCCTTGCATTTCTGTCCCTGAGAGAGCGCCGAAAGGAGAACTGATTTTTTATGGATATCAACTATGAACTGTACAAAGTATTTTACCATGTGGCTGTCTCGCTGAGCTTTTCGGAAGCGTCCAAGCAGCTCTTTATCTCACAGTCGGCTGTCAGCCAGTCAATCAAGGTGCTTGAAAAAAAGCTGAATCAGAATCTTTTTATCCGAAGTACAAAAAAGGTGCAGCTGACTCCCGAGGGGGAGATCCTGCTGCGCCATATTGAGCCTGCCATCAACCTGATTCAGCGAGGCGAAAACCAGATTATGGAAGCCAATTCCCTGGGCGGAGGACAGCTGCGCATCGGCGCCAGCGATACCATCTGCCGCTATTTTCTTGTTCCTTATCTGAGCCGCTTTCACAAGGAATTTCCGGGCATCCATATCAAGGTTACAAACCAGACCTCCATTGGCTGCGTTGACCTTCTTGAAAGCGGACAGGTGGATCTCATTTTCACCAATTATCCAAACTCACGTCTCGGAAACTCCGGTCATATGCAGAAGGTAAGAAGCTTTCAGGACGTCTTTATCGCAAACAGAAACTATTTCAATCTGGAAAATCAAAAGCTGACTTTCCGCCAGCTTTTAAACTATCCCATTCTGATGCTGACGCGCCAAAGCACGACAAGCGAATTTCTGCACAACCTTTTCCAGCAGCATCAGCTTGATCTTGTCCCTGAAATCGAATTGAGCAGCAACGATCTGCTTCTCGATCTTGCCTCCATCGGTCTTGGGATCGCTTTCGTGCCGGACTACTGCCTGCCGAAAAATTCTTCTGACCTTTTCCCGCTGACTCTTGCGGAGGAACTGCCTGCACGCCAGCTTATGATCATTCACAGCGAGCAGATTCCCTTAAGTCCCGCCGCACGCCAGTTTATGAATTATTTTTCGTAAAAGATTCTTCTGTTTCTATTTCTTTTTTCATTTCTTTTTCTTTCCAGAAGCTTCTCATCTCTTTGCCAGCCTCCGAAAGCCTGCAGATGCGAAGCTTCTCCCATTCCAGCGGAAAGAGGCTTCTGTATTCCCTTCCCTGAAAGCGATCGTCCAGAAGCAGGACGACGCCTCTGTCCTCCTGCGTGCGGATGACGCGTCCCGCAGCCTGAAGAACCTTATTCATTCCTGGAAAACGATAGGCGTAGGCAAAGCCATCCATGCCTTTTTCATCATAATAGCGGCGAAGGATTTCTCTTTCGGTACAAATCTGCGGAAGCCCTGTTCCTATCACTGCCGCTCCTATCAGCGCCTCTCTCTTTAAATCGATTCCTTCTGAAAAAATCCCTCCCAGAACGCAGAACCCCAGAAGACTTCTTTCCTTTTCTCCCTCTTCAAAGCGCGCCAGAAAGTCTTCTCTCTCCCTCTCCTGCATTCCGCTTTTCTGAAGCACACACTCTACTTCCTCCTGATTTTCTTCCTCAAAAATATCGTAGACATCGAGCATCATCCGGTAAGAAGGAAAAAAAGCCAGATAATTTCCCTTTTTCTGATGCGTCATTTCCCGGAGATAGGAAGCTATTTTTTCATATTCTGCCCTGTTTCTTCTCGTATAACGGCTGCTTACATCACGGCACAGCATCAGAAGCCGGTTTTCCTGACAAAAGGGAGTCTGGGCATAAACGGCGTAATCCTCTTCTTCTCCCAGCAAATGCTTATAATAGGGCATCGGAAGAAGAGTAGCAGAAAAAAACACGGTTGCTCTTCCTTTATCAAGACATTCCCTTAACTGATTCGCCGTCTCCACGCAGTAAAGCTTCAGATGAAATTTCCCTTCTTCATCCAGATTGCTGTAAATCACATAGCTGTCGTCCAGTCTGTCCGCCGCGTTCAGAAAATCGCGTATCTGAAACCAGAAGTCCAGAATCTCCTTTTCCATATCCGGAAAAAGCCCTTCTTCCCGGATTTTATCAAGCTCTGCGGACAACTGGAGCAGTTGGAGAATAAAAACCCCCACATCCTCATGAAGCTGCCAGTCCGTACATTCTCTTTTCAAGCCCAGAAGGAACTTGTTGCAGCGCTCCAGACAGCGTTCCAACTTAGGGCTGCGTCCCCGGATTCTGCGCCTGAGCGCCAGAAAATCTTCCTTGCACAGCGACGCGCTGAACATTTCCCTGCCTCTGTCCACCAGGTTGTGCGCCTCATCTATCAGAAAAATATAATCTCCTTTCACGCCTTCTGCAAAAAAACGCTTCAATTTCACATTCGGATCAAAGACATAATTGTAATCGCAAATCACTGCGTCCGTCCAGGAGGCAGTATCAAGGCTCATCTCAAAAGGACAGACCCTGTGCTTTTCGGCATGAGCAAGAATCTCTTCCCTTCCCAGCTCGTCCGGCCCTTCTGTAAGAAGCTCGTAAACCGCCTGATTAATCCGATCAAAATGACCTTTCGCCCTCGGACATACATCAGGACGGCATTCCATCTCTTCACAGACGCAAAGCTTCTCCTTGGCCGTCAGCGTAACGCTTTTCAGCTTCATTCCCTTTTCTCTCAGAATCCGAAAAGCTTCTTCTGCAACCGTTCTCGTGACAGTTCTTGCCGTCAGATAAAAAATCCTGTCGCCCAAACCTTCGCCTATGGCTTTTACAGACGGGAAAACAGCCGACATGGTCTTTCCGACTCCCGTGGGCGCCTGTATAAAGAGTCTCTTTTTCCTGGCTATCGTCCTGTACACTCCGCCTGCCAGATCTCTTTGCCCATCTCTGTAGGGAAAAGGAAATTCCAGAGGACGGATGCTCGCCTGTCTCTTCTCTTTCCATTCAAACTGGAAGCGCGCCCATTTCTCATATTCCTTCATAAGCTCTCCGAACCACGTCTCCAGCTCTTCCCTCGTCTTCACCTGACGAAAATATTTCAATTCCTCTGTCTCCAGATTTCCGTAAGTCATCTGGACTCCTATTTTCTCAAGTCCCTGCTGCTGTGCATAAATGCAGGCATAACAAAATGCCTGCGCAAGATGAACGCCTGCCGGCTCTTCTATCTGCCCAAGATCCCGAACAACTCCTTTTATTTCATCTATATAAATCATTCCGTCTTCTTCAAATATTCCGTCCGCTCTGCCCTCTACCAGACAGTCGAAGCCTGTCAGGGGGACGAGGCGCTTCAGCACAACCTCAGCCGCATAGCCGCTTCCTTTCCGCCGCTGTATCTTTCTGTGCAGGCGGCTTCCTGCCTGCATCGCCTCAAGCTCTGCCCTGCCTCCTGTCCTGCTGTCCAAATCGCCTTCCCTGAGAATGAACTCTACAAGGGCGCGTACCGATATCTGAATGGTAGTTCTCATCTCATCCATAGTCTTATCTTAACATAAAAAGAGAGCCTGGTAAACCAGACTCCCTTTTCTCCCGGCGGTGCCGATATTCTTCTATGATCTCAGGCTACCGCAAATTTTGCCAGGACACGGTCAAACTCTCTGCTCTGCCCGTGGCATCGCACATACAGCTCCCGATTCAGATCCATGCTCAGTACGCCAAGAATGGATTTCGCGTCAATCAGAATCCGATTGTAGTAAATATCCACGTCAAAGCTGCACTGGCTTGCGCTTCTCACAAATTCTTTTACATCTTCGGCAGCATTCAGTTTAATCTTTCTTTCCTGCATTTACATACACTCCTCAAAGGTTAAAAATTATACTGTACTATTCTGCGCACACTGTTCCCGCAGAATAGACTGTATTATGACAGTACGCTTCTTCTTTGTCAACCCTGCCTTTCTTTTACCCTTCGATGATAGTTTCGCCTTTTTTTATCGAATCTATACAATTTTCACAAATCGTGATCTGGAAAATTATCTTCTTTTTTATCTCACTGGAATACTATGGAAATTTATTATGCTGAATAAATGTAAGCCGGAGCATCTTTCTCAGCCGATTTTCTATCATAAAATCGCTTTTTCCTGCCCGTTCCTGCCTCTTATTCCGCATGATCACGGGATTCTATCAGAATAAAAACGCCGGATTTTATCCGGATTCTTCCTTCTTCTTCAAGAATCTCGTTGCTGACTCCGAAGCCAGCGCTGCCAACGCTTGAAAATGTATGGTTCTGAAGCGGATACTTGAAGCCGATCAAATCGACGCCTGTAACCTCTGTTGTCAGCGGAAGAAGCGACACGTAACTGCCATACTGTTCTTCTTTTGCAATCACCGTCTCGCTGTCGATGAGCCGGATTGCATTATATTCATCGAGAATCCGGCAGTCTGCCCCTTTTCGCTGTGCCAGAATCAGACTCTGAATATTGCCCAGCACATGGTCCAGCCTGCTTCCCGTCCCTCCAAGAATTCTTATCTCCCGACAGCCCAGCTCCAGCGCAAGCTCGATGGCAATCTGCGTGTCCGTGGAATCCTTCACCGGATTATAGGTCCGGATTTCCGGTCCTCCTTCTCTCCTGTACCGATCTACAAGCTCCGGAGCAGCCGTGTCGAAATCGCCCACGATATGCGTCGGTTCTATCTCATGATCCGCAAGAAAACGAAGACCGTTATCTACTCCTATGATAACTTCAAATTTTTCTTTTTTTAAAAAGGACAGGGCAAAATCGTGTCCGATTCTGCCCCCGCTTATAATTACTGCTCTCATTTCTCGTTCAAAATCTCCAGGAAATCTGCTATATTCTTTTCTGCATCGCCGGAGAAGACTGCCGATCCTGCCACAATCACGTTTGCGCCTGCCTCGAGAACTGTGCGGACATTGGAAAGCTTAATGCCTCCGTCCACCTCAATGTCTGTGGAAAGTCCTCTCTCGTCTATCATCCGGCGCAGTTCGCGAATCTTCCGCGTACAGCCTTCGATGTATTTCTGTCCTCCGAAGCCCGGATTAACTGTCATCAGAAGCACCATATCCACATCTTCCAGAATATACTCCAGCTCTGTCAGCGGCGTAGCCGGATTCAGGACAACGCCTGCCTTTACTCCCGCATCCTTAATCGCTGCTATGGTTCTGTTCAGATGGCGGCAGGCTTCTGCATGTACGCTGATAATATCAGCTCCTGCATCCACAAATTCCTGTATGTAACGTCCCGGCTCACACATCATCAGATGAACGTCAAATACGAGAGACGAATGTTTTCTCATCGCTTCTATCACCGGAAATCCAAGTGAAAGACTCGGAACGAATTCTCCATCCATCACGTCGATGTGAAGATACTGGGCGCCTGCCCGCTCTGCTTTTTTTACCTCTTCCCCCAATGCTGCAAAATCTGCTGCCAGGATAGACGGCGCAAGTTTGTTCATGTTAATACCTCCTCTTATTCTTTAATTCTTCATAGAGCATTTTATAATTTTCGTAACGGACAACGCTTACCTTCCTCTGTTCCAGCGCTTCCTTTACTGCACACCCCGGCTCATGGACATGAACACAGCCCTGAAATCTGCATCTTCCCTCATATTCCTGAAATTCAGGAAAATAGTTCCGCAAATCTTCTTTTTCCATATCCGGCAGATAAATCGAGCTGAAGCCCGGCGTATCGCAGATATAACTGTCCTCTTCCATTGTAAAAATCTCTGAATGGCGCGTCGTATGACGTCCCCGTTCTATCTTTCTGCTGATATCGCCCGTCTCCATTCCCGCTTCCGGGGACAAAAGATTGATCAGCGTCGATTTTCCTACTCCGGAGGGTCCGGCTACTGCCGTTACCTTCCCTTTCAAAAGCGAACGTATCTCTTCAATCCCTGTCTTTTCCTCTGCGCTTGTGAAGCAGATCTCATATCCGCCTGTCCGGTAGGTCTCCTCCAGCAGTCTTAATTCTTCCTCCGCCGCAATATCCTGCTTATTAAAGCATATCACAACGGGAACATCCTGATACTGCATCAGAATCAAAAATCTGTCCAGAAGGTTAAAATTGGGCTTCGGTCTGGCTGCCGCGAAAATCACAAGCGCCTGATCGATATTTGCCACGGCCGGACGAATCAGCTCCCTTGTTCTGGGAAGTATCTTCTCAATACTGCCCGTCTTTTTTTCTTCATCCAAAACCGCCAGACATACGTTATCCCCCACCAGCGGTTTTATCTTCTGATTCCGAAAAATTCCTTTTGCTTTACACTCATAGACGCCGGATCCTGCTACATGAACGTAGTAGAATCCGGCAATCCCTTTCACTATCTTTCCCTGCATGAATTACCTGCTTTCCCAATTACTGGGCTGGCTGATTCGTTCCCGGATCCGGAGTCGGGGACGGCGCGGGCGTCGTTACGGGAATCGTAAATGTTGCTCCGCACTTACTGCATTTTACCGTATCTCCCTCTTTTGAGCCTGAGGGCTGCGTATGATTTCCCTCACCGCAGTTCGGTACTGCAGCATAAATTTTTACTGATATCGTTGTGCCCTGATTCTGCGTTCCCGAATGGCTCTGCCAGTATACGAGACCGTTTTTCGTATAGTCCGGCGCAACGTCTCCGTTAGATGCTCCTCCCCAGTTAAAGATGGACGGCAAGGCGATCTTCGCCTGTTCTGCTGTCATTCCTGAAAGATCCGGAACTTTATCCGTCGTAACCGGCTCCGGACCTGCGCTCAGCGTAACATTGACAGTAGATCCCTTTGCTACATCCTTATCCATAGGAGAGTGCGTGATAACAGAACCTTTCGGAACATTTGAATCGTATTTCTCCTCTGTATAAGAGATCTTCAGTCCTTTTCCACTCAGCTTGCTTTCGATCTCACTCTTTGTATAATTCTGATAGTGTCCCACATACACCGTCTCTTTGCCCTTGCTGATCACATAGCTGACTTTACTTCCCTTTTCCACCTTTGTTCCGGCAGACGGATTCTGGGAAATAACCTTTCCTTCTTCCACGGAATCGCTGAATTCCTGTGTAACAGTACCTGATGCAAGACCCTTGTCTGACAGCTTCTGCTTTGCAGAGGATTCGCTGGAATTACGGATATCGGGAACCTCTATCTGAGCATCCTCTTCCTTACCCTTGCTGACTACGACCTGAACCACGCTGCCGCGCTCGATCTTCTTTCCTGCGGAAGGAGAAGTTGAGATAACCTTGCCTGCCGACACCTCGTCGCTGTATACCTCGGATACATCGGCTGAAAGTCCTGCTTCCTTCAGAGCGCTTTCGGCTTTCGCCTGGCTCTTTCCTGTCACATCAGGAACCTCTACCTTTTCCCCGTCTCCGCAGATATCCACGACAATTGTCGTGTTGGCTCCCACTTCTGTGCCCGCCTCTTCACTCTGGCTGATAATCTGACCGGCATCATATTCGTCGGAAGAACGCGTCTCTCCGAGCTTGATTCCAAGTCCAAGCTTATTCAGAGCCTCTTTTGCCTCAGAATAACTCATTCCCAGAAGATCCGGCACTTCAGCGTTTTCTTCAAGAACGTCGCTGATCTCCTTATCGTTCTCCTTATCTTTATCCTTACCGCCTGACTTTCCAAAACCAAACATCTTAGATACAAGAACAACTACGATAATGATAATAATCACAGCCGCCACAATACCGCCGATCGTCATGATTTTTTCCAGCTTCGGATCGAGGGCGCCGCCTTCTCTCTCGTCATCGTCGTATTCGTCGTCCTCATCATCCTCATATTCGTCGTCATCGTATTCGCCGTCGTAATCTTCGTCGTAATCCTCGTCATATTCCTCATCGTCGTACTCGTCGTTCATTTCATCGAGATAGGCGTAACGTGACTCTGCATCATCCTCGTCAAGGGGAAGACGCCCTGTTTCTTTTTTGATCTTTGAAATCTCGTCTCTTGTGATTGCCACGGTTTTTGCTCCGTCCGGAACGATCTCTTTGACAAAGTTTACATCCGGCGTCAAAAGAGACTGCTTCAAATCAGCAATCAGCTCCGCAACATTCGGATAACGGCGATCCGGACTCTTTTCCGTACATTTCAGAATAATATGCTCCAGGCTGACCGGAATATCTGAAACATAGACGCGGGGAGAAACCATATCCTCCTGAAGATGCTTAACAGCGACTACCACGGTTGTCTCGCCGTCAAATGGCACTCGTCCTGTAACCATCTCATACATCACAATTCCGAGAGAATAAATATCGCTCTTAGCGTCGCTGTAGCCGCCGCGCGCCTGCTCCGGCGACGTATAGTGCACCGAACCCATGGCATCTGCCGTGTTTGTGTTGGAAGATACAGATTTTGCGATACCGAAATCTGTGACCTTTACCTTTCCCTCCCGGGAAATGATAATATTCTGAGGCTTGATATCGCGGTGCACAATCTGATTATTATGCGCGATCTCCAGACCGGCGGATACCTGTATCGCGATACTTGTTGCCTCCTTAACGGTAAGCCGCCCTTTCTTTTCAATATAAGTTTTCAGCGTGATGCCTTCCACCAGCTCCATTACAATGTAATTGATGTTCTGCTCATCGCCTACGTCATAGACGTTTACAATATTCGGATGTGCGAGACCGGCTGCAGCCTGCGCCTCCTCCTTGAATTTACGGACAAAATTCTTATCTTCTACAAATTCATCCTTCAGAACCTTTACCGCTACGAAACGGTTCAGCTTATGATCCTTTCCTTTAAAGACCTCCGCCATACCGCCGGACCCTATTTTTTCAAGAATCTCATAACGGTCTCCTAAAAACATTCCGATTCTAACCATTTCCTCACCTCATCATCCCTGTTATCTGTTCTCCAAAGTATTATCTTCGTTCAATCAGTACGACTGCAATATTATCCTTCCCGCCGTTCAGATTCGCTGTTCTTACCAGTTCCTCCGCTCCGGAACGCAGGTCCTGCCTGTGATCCAGAATGTCCTTAATCTGGGAATCAGAAACCATGTTGCTTAAACCGTCCGAACACAAAAGCAGGCATTCGCCTTTTTCCAGCTTTGTGTCAAAATAATCCGGTTCTACTGTCTCCGTTACTCCGATTGCCCTTGTGATAATATTTTTTTCGGGATGATTCCGGGCTTCCTCCTTTGAAATCTCTCCCATGCGGACCATTTCTTCCACAAGAGAATGATCCTCTGTGATCTGCTCTATCTGATCACCTATTTTGTAAAGACGGCTGTCTCCTACGTTCGCCACATAAGCCGTTCCGTCCTTCACCGTCACTGCCACCAGCGTAGTCCCCATGCCTGAATAGGCGGGAGACTCCCACGATTTCTCGATCAGCTTCTGATTCGCATACTGAAAAGCGCTTTTCAGAATCTGCAGCGGAATATCGCGCATACATTTTTCAGCTGCTTCGCACACCTGCAAGACAGTGTACTCCGAGGCGAGATCGCCGGCCTTATGACCGCCCATGCCGTCTGCCACAAGAAAAAGATTCGGCAGATTTCCGACAGGCTCCTCCGATACATAAATGTAATCCTGATTGACGTCACGGCAGCGCCCGACATCTTTCATTCCCCAGGCCTTCAGCATCCCTTACCTCCTTCCTGCTGCGCACTGTCCAGATAACGCCTGCGAAGCTGTCCGCAGGCTCCATCGATATCCCGACCCATTTCTCTTCTAATAGTAACATTAATTCCGTATTTTTCAAGTTCCTTTTTGAAATTGCCGATAACTTTTTTGTCCGGCTGCACATAATTTCTTTCCGTCACCGGGTTCACCGGAATCAGATTAATATGGCTGTGAAGAGGCTTTGCAAGCCCTGCCAGACGTCTGGCGTCTTCCGGATGATCGTTGACGCCTCCCACAAGGCTGTACTCAAAAGTCAGCCTTCTCCCTGTGCGTCTGAAATAATATGCACAGGCGTCAAGAACCTCTGAAAGTTCATATTTTCTGGCTATCGGCATCAGCTCTGCCCGCTTCTCCTGCGTAACGGCGTGAAGGGAAAGAGCAAGCGTAATTGCCAGCTCCTCCTCTGCCAGCTTCCGGATTTCCGGCACAATTCCGCAGGTAGATACGGTAATATTTCTCTGGCTGATATGAAGTCCGTTTTCATCGGAGAGAAGTCTTACAAAACGAACCAGGTTTTCATAATTATCCAGCGGTTCTCCCGTTCCCATCACCACTACGTTGGAAACTCTCTCTCCTGTATCGCGCTGAATCTGATAAATCTGATCGAGCATTTCCGAAGCCCGCAGAGAACGTATCAGACCGCCTATCGTGGACGCGCAGAAACGGCAGCCCATACGGCAGCCTGCCTGCGAAGAAATACACACAGAGTTTCCGTGATGATAACGCATCAGAACGCTTTCTATCACATTTCCATCCGCAAGGCGAAACAGATATTTACACGTTCCGTCAAGCTGCGATCTCTGTACTTCTACAATCTCCAGACTTACATATTCATATTCTCTTTCCAGCGTTTCCCTCAGATTTTTCGGAAGATTCGTCATTTCTTCATAGCTGCCTGCCAGCTTTTCATGCATCCATCCGTAGAGCTGATCAGCGCGAAACGCTTTTTCTCCTCTGTCTGTGAGAACTTTGCGAAGCTCGTCTCTGCTTAAGGATTTGATATCGATTCCTTCCATATCTGTTACCCGTTTTTCCTTCTGAATTTTGCTATAAAAAAGCCGTCACAGCCGTGAACGTCCGGAAGGAGCTGCACATACCCCTTCGCTCCTGTCTCTCCTGCATATTTTTCCGGAAGACAGGTCTCCAGAGACACCGCCTCAAACGGATAATTTTCAAGAAACCACTCTGCGTTCTCTTCATTTTCCTCCGGATTTATCGTACAGGTACTGTAGAGAAGTGTTCCGCCCGGCTTTACATACGACTGCACCGTGTCCAGAATTTCTCTCTGAAGCTTTGCCAGCTCTCCCTGCTGTTCCTGACTCATCCGGTAGCGAATGTCTGTCTTCTTCCCAATAACGCCCAGCCCCGAACATGGAAGATCAGCAAGAACGACGTCTGCCTTCCCGACAGAAGTCTCATCCTTCACACAGGCGTCCTTCACAGATACGCCTGTATTGGAAAGTCCCAGACGGCGGCAGTTTTCTCTTATAAGTTCCGCCTTATATTCTGTCAGATCTCTTGCATCCACATAACCGTCCGCCCCTGTCTTTTCCGCCATATACACCGTTTTGCCGCCCGGCGCCGCGCACACGTCAATGCAGTAATCGCCTTTTTTAACACCGGCTGCCTCGACTGCAAGCATGGAGCTTAAATCCTGCACCTGAAACAGTCCCTCCTGAAATTCAGGAAGACCCGCAAGATAGTCATACCCTTCTATCCCAAGCGCACCTGGCAGAGAATCCACTTCTGTAACCTTAATTCCGCGCTTTTCCAAACGTTCCTTCAGTTCCGCTCCGGTAATCCGTTCCTGATTCACACGAATATTCAACGGTCTTCTTTCTTCAAACGCACTTAGAATTCTCTCTGTCCTTTCTTCTCCCCATCTCTTAATCCAGATGCTGACGATCCATTCAGGCACAGAATAACGGACAGAAAGGGCAAGCGCCGGCTGCGTCTCCATTTCAGGATATTTTATTTCCCGGATATGTCTCGCCAGATTTCTCAAAACGCCGTTTACAAAACCGCCAAGCTGCTGAAAACCTTTTTTTCTGGCAAGCTTGACCGCCTCGTTGCAGACTGCTGAATCCGGCACGCTGTCCATATATCCAATCTGATATGCGGACATCCTGAGAATCTCACGGATAATCGGCTTCATTTTTCTTATCTTAACGCTGGAAAACTGCTCTATCACATAGTCGCACCAGATGCGTTTTTCCGTTGTTCCCTCCACAAGACGGGTAAGAAAGGCTCGCTCCTGCTTCTCCAGATACTGATACTTTTCCAATACGTTCCGAAGCGCGATATGACTGTACTCTTCCCTTCCGGAAATTTCCAGAAGTACGCCAAGAGCGAGTTCTCTCATATTGAGACTCTTATTACTCATCACGATCTCTTCCTCCAAAGAGCAGAATCAGACGAAGAAGTGAGAGAATGGATGCTGCCGCTGCCGCCACATAAGTCATAGCCGCAGCTCCGAGCACCTTCCTTGTCTGCCCTACCTCTTCTCCGTACAGAATTCCTGTGTCTCCCAGTATCTGGATGGCGCGCTTTGACGCGTTAAACTCTACCGGAAGTGTCACCAGCTGGAAAAGTACGCCCAGTGAAAATAACAGAATTCCGAGATTTACAAGGAACTGGCTGCTTCCCATAATAATTCCCAGCACAAGGATCGGCCACGCGGCAGACGTACCGAAATTAGCAATCGGAACAAGGGCGTTCCTGATCCGCAGAGGCGCGTATTCTCTTTCATCCTGCACTGCATGACCGCACTCATGCGCTGCCACGCCAATCGCCGCTACAGAGGAAGATCCATATACGGAATCAGAAAGACGCAGCACCTTTGTCCTCGGATCATAGTGATCCGTAAGATGACCTGACACTCTTTCTATCCTCACGCCGTACAGCCCTGCCGAATGAAGAATCCTTTCCGCCGCCTGCGCTCCCGTCATTCCTGACATACTCCGCACTCTGCTGTATTTCGCATAAGTAGACTTCACCTTCGCCGAGGCAAACAGTGAAATCACCATACCGATTACAATCAGAATATAAGTAGGATCCAAATGATAATAGCCGTAATACATGATTTATCGTCTCCTTATTCAGCCGGTTCTTTTGCTTTACTCTCCAAGCTTCATTCCCGGCTCCAGATGAAAGCCTCTTAAAAAGGCTGCCGTATCCATACGTTTCTTTCCCTGAAGCTGAAGCTCTGTGATCTTCAGACTTCCTTCTCCGCAGGCTACACAGAAGAAATTCTTTGTCACTTCCGTAATTTCTCCGCACTCCGCCTGCTTTTCTGCCTCTTTTTCCGATGCTGCGCAGACGTCTGCAGCCCAGATCTTCAGCGTCTTTTCACCCAGCTTCGTATAGGCGCTCGGCCAGGGATTCAATCCGCGGATCAGCCGCTCCAACTCCTCCGCGCTCTTATTCCAGTCTATGCAGCCCATCTCTTTCGTCAGCATTCCCGCGTATGCCGTCGGAGATTCTCCCTGCTTCTCCGGCTTAAGCTCTCCTGCTTCCAGCTTTTCAAGAGCCTCCACGCACAACGACGCACCCAGCGCGCCCAGCTTTTCAAAAAGACTTCCTCCCGTCTCTTTCTTATCCAGCTTTACCGCGCCTTTCAGCAGCATATCTCCCGTGTCAAGTCCTTCGTCCATCTGCATAATCGTCACGCCGCTCTCTTCCTCTCCGTCGATAACGGCCCACTGAATCGGAGCCGCTCCTCTGTATTTCGGAAGAAGAGAAGCATGTACGTTGATACAGCCGTATTTTTTCATATGAAGGATAGACGCCGGTACAATCTGCCCGAAAGCAATCACAACGATTGCATCTGCCGGAGTGTTTTCAAGCACAGCAACCGTCTCCGGGTCCCGCAGCTTCCGGGGCTGAAATACCTTCAGTCCATGCTTTAAGGCAGTCTCCTTCACCGGCGTGGGCTGCAGCTCATGTCCGCGTCCCTTCGGCTTATCCGGCTGCGACACAACAAGCGTAATCTCATGTCCTGCTGCAATCAGCGCTTCCAGCGTTCCTACCGAAAAATCCGGTGTTCCCATAAAAATAAGCTTCATAATTCTCACTCCTCGTCATCGTCGTCAGCTTCCACATCATAAAGACCGCCCTCTACCAGATCTACATACAGCACGCCTTCCAGATGATCCAGCTCATGGCAGATTGCCCGGGCAAGAAGCTCCTCGCCTTCGATCTCATACCGCTCCATTTTTTCATTCCATGCCTCTGCCCTTACATAATTAGGACGCGTCACATTTCCTGCTTTTCCGGGAACGCTTAAGCATCCCTCGCTTCCTGTCTGCGTATCTCTCGTCTCCAGAATCCTGGGATTAATCATAGTATAGGGCGTTCCGTCCACATCTATCACTACGATTCTTTTAAGTATTCCCACCTGCGGCGCTGCAAGTCCTACGCCCTGCGACTCATACATGGTCTCATACATATCCTGTATCAGCTCTTCTATCTTCGGCGTAACCTCTTTTACCTCCCGGCATTTCTTTCTGAGAATATCGTCTCCCATTTCTCTAATATTTCTGATTGCCATTTTCTTTCCTCCTGTATCTTTTCTTCTGTATGAAGCAAAATCCGGTTTCCCGCGTCATTTCCTAAAACGGATTTACCGGGTCCATATCAAATTGAACTGTCGGGCTTTTTGCCCCTTTTCTTTCTGTAAGCTTCTCCTCTGCATACGCTTTCCATGCAAGAAGCTTTTCTATATCCCGGCTTTTAAGGTAAAGGACTTTCCGGTAAACATCCTTAATTCTTGCAAGGCCTGCATCCGCCGGACCTATCATATGAACATCCTCTTCCCTGTCCGTATAGAACGCCGCAAGCTTTTGAAAAAACTTTGCTTCCTTCTCCAGCTCTTTTTCATCCTCCGAGCTTAGATAGACTGCCAGAAGATGCGCTGCCGGAGGGTAATCCATCAGACGGCGAAATTCCATTTCCTTTTCAAAAAACTTCTCATAATTCTGTTCCGCCGCCGCAAGCACGCTGTAATGTTCCGGATTATATGTCTGAATTACAGCAGTGCCTCTCTCTTTTCCTCTGCCTGCCCTGCCTGCCGCCTGCGTCAGAAGCTGAAAGGTTCTCTCTGCCGCCCTGTAATCTCCCGCATGAAGAGAGAGATCTGCCGCAAGCACGCCTACCAGCGTTACTCCCGGAAAATCATGACCTTTGACAATCATCTGCGTTCCCACAAGGATATCCGCTTCTCTTTTAGAAAAAGTCTCCAGTATTTTTTCATGTCCGCCTTTTTTCTTCGTCGTGTCAAAGTCCATACGCAGCACACGCGCTCCGGGAAATTCTTTTGCCGCAAGCTCTGCCGCCTGCTGCGTTCCTGCCCGGAAGGCTCCGATATAGGAAGAACCGCAGGACGGGCATTTCTTCTTCGCCTCTGTCTCATAACCGCAGTAATGACAGCGCATTTTCCCTCCTGTATGAAGAGAAAGAGAAACGTCACAATGGGGACATTTTATCACATGTCCGCAGGCTCTGCAAGAAACAAAGCCCGCATAACCCCTGCGGTTCAAAAACAACATCACCTGCTGTCCCTTCGCAAGTCTGTCCTCTATCAGCTCATGAAGTCTTGCGCTGAAAATTGATCGATTTCCCATCCGCAGTTCTTCTCTCAGATCCACTACCTCTGTCTCTGGGAGCTGTCTCCCCGGAACGCGGCTGGGCAGCCGATACAGCTGATATTCTCCCAGACGGGCCTTTTCATACGAATCCACCGACGGCGTCGCCGAACCGAGTACAACAAAAGCTCCGCTCATCTTTGCCCTTTGGACGGCCGTCTCTCTTGCATGATATCTCGGAACGGTCTCGCTCTTATAGCTTCCCTCATGTTCCTCGTCTATTACAATAATTCCAGGTTCTGCAAAGGGCGTAAACAGCGCTGAGCGGGGACCAATCATGACGCGGACTTCTCCTCTTCTTGCCCGTTCAAACTGATCGTAACGTTCGCCTGCCGACAGCCGCGAATGAATGACAGACACCTGATCGCCGAATCTTCTGTAGAAGCGCATCACCGTCTGAAACGTCAGAGCAATTTCCGGAATCAGCACAATCGCTTCTTTTCCCTTTGCAAGCACAGCGGCAATCAGCTCCATATAGACTTCTGTCTTTCCGCTTCCCGTCACCCCGTATAAGAGAGAAGGTCTTTTGTCTCCTGCCTCTGCCCGTCTCAGGATATCGTTTACCGCCGCCTGCTGCTGCGGATAAAGCGTAACCGGAGGAGAAACAGTCTCCGACGCTTTTACCGGATTGCGAAACACCGTATCTGTCTGCCGCTTCAGGATTCTCATCTCTTCCAGTTCCGAAACCGTCCGGGCTGTAATTCCCAGTCTTCTCCGGGCGTCCATCCAGTCAAGCTCTCCTTCCTGCAGAAGCGCTTCCAGAACACGCAGCCGGGCAGTCTGATGCTTTTTTTCAAAAAGCTTCCTGTATTCCTCCCCCTCCTGCTCCGAAACTGCCAGCGTCAAACGGCGGCTCGTCTGCTCCTGTACCGCTTTCCGTACGGGAAGCACCGTTTTCAGCGCCTGATTCATCGTAGAACCATACATTCTGCGCATCCATGACGCCAGCGCAATCAACTGCCCTTCCAGACGGATTCCCTTTTCCGCAAGGCAAAGGATCTCCTTCACTCTCTCCGGTTCCCATTCACAGTTGTCTGTCAGCTCTATCACATACCCTGTCAGCGTCCTGTTCCCGTTTCCAAACGGGACGCGCACCTGCATACCGACATCCAAAACCTCTTCCAGCTCTTCCGGTATCCGATACTGGAACGTGCGGTCCAGCTTTTCGAGCGAAATATCCACGATCACATTCGCATATCTCACTGTCTTCCCAACTCCTGCAAAATTTCCCTGATCAGTACCCTCTCATCCATCGGATACTTTACGCCGCAGATTTCCTGATAATCCTCATGGCCTTTTCCTGCAAGCACAATTACGTCTCCCGGCTCGCCATGCTCTATCACATAACGGAGCGCCTCTTTTCTGTCCGGAATCTCCACAAATTTTCCATCTGTTTTCTCTATTCCTGTACGGATATCGTCAATAATCGCCTGCGGCTCTTCAAATCTCGGATTATCTGAAGTAATGACCGTTAAATCTGCCAGTCTTCCCGATACCTCACCCATCTCAAACCGCCGCAGTCTGGAGCGGTTTCCGCCGCAGCCAAACAGACAGACCAGCCTTTTCGGATGGTACTCCTTGAGCGTCGTCAAAAGACTTTCCAGACTCATGGCATTGTGCGCATAATCAATCATCAGCGTAAATTCATCCGACACCTTTACTTTTTCGATGCGCCCCTTCGTCTGTACAACGGCGAGAGCTTCCAGCATATCCTTTTCCGGTATCTGAAAATGGCGGCAGACCGCAATCGAAACGAGAGAATTATAAACGCTGAAGCTTCCCGGAAGGTCTATCTCCACATCAAAGTTCATCAGCCCCGACACATGATAAGCCACTCCCAGGTATCCCGGTCTGTGAATCAGGCTGACATCCGACGCTCTGAGATCTGCTTTTTCCGAAAATCCATACGTCTCCAGCCTGCATGTATAACCCGCCAGCACTTCCATACAGTGTTCGTCATCTATATTTACAATTCCTGTCTCGCACTGTCTGAAAAGGCGGCCTTTGCATTCCAGATACTCTTCAAAGCTTTCATGCTCATTCGGACCGATATGATCCGGAGCAAGATTGGTAAAGATACCGATGTCAAACAGAATTCCCGCTGTTCGATGAAGCTTCAGCCCCTGTGAAGACACCTCCATCACAACGACCTGACAGCCTGCCTTCACCATTTCCGCAAAATATTCCTGTATTGTATAGGACTCCGGCGTCGTATTACATGCCGGAATATGGCGCTCCCCTATGATTGTCTCAATCGTGCCAATCAGTCCCGTGCGGATTCCGGCGTGTTCCAAAATCGAACGAATCATAAATGTCGTCGTTGTCTTTCCTTTTGTACCTGTAATTCCTATCACTTTCAGTTTTTTTGCCGGATAGTCAAAATATGCCGCCGACAAAAGAGCCAGCGCGTATCTCGTATCTTTCACAAGAACTACTGTCGTTCCCTCCGGTACGTCCACAGCGCGTTCCGCTACGATGACAGCCGCTCCGTTCTCCGCTGCGGAAGCTGCTGCTTCATGGCTGTCAAACGCCGCACCCTTAATGCAGACAAAAAGACTGTCTTTTGTAACCTTTGCCGTATTATACACCAGCTCGTTTACATTTCTGTCTACGCTGCCGCATACAACTTCATACTCCAGATCCTTCAGCAGTTCTCTTGCTGTTCTCATAGTTTTCCTCCTCATTGGAAACAGCTTCCCATTCCCTCTTTAAACTTACTGCGGCGGACCTGCAGGTCCGCCGCAGATATCATTCTCTGCTTTTTTCACACTTCAGCAAATGCAAAGCTCCTACTCGCCAAATACCATCTCATAAGCCGAAAGAAAACTCTGTCCTGCCTCCAGGCTCTGTTCATCAAACTTATCCTTCAGCTCGCCTGCGAATCCTTTATTATCGCACCGCCCTATCCACGGCTCCAGACAGATAAAAGGAGCTTCTCCTCCTGCCGGCGCCCAGATACCCACGCTCAGCGCATCCGGACAGCGCATCGTAACAACGCAGTCCCCGTCTGCATCTACAAGACTTACCTTTTTTACCTGGCTGTTGTCGAAAATCAGCGCGTCCTTATCAAAAGTATGCGCATCAACCGTATACGTTCCGTCCTGAAGCCTTATAGTCTCGGGATGATCCGTATCCACAGCTGCCGCCTCCAAATCAATCGCCATTCTCTCCAGACTCTCCTGTCCGTCAAAAACAAGGCTGCTGCCCTCCTGCTTCGTCACGCAGAAGCCCGGATGACCTCCTATCGAGAAATACATGGTCTTCTCTCCCGGATTTTCCACCTTCCATTCTACTGTTACACAATTTCCTTCTAATTTATGCGTGATTTCCAGAACAAACTCAAAAGGATATACTTTTCTTCCTTCTTCATCTGCTTCCAGACGATGCGTCACAAAGCTTTCACTCTCCGCTGTACAGGTAAAAACTCTGTCTCTTGCAAATCCATGCTGTCCCATAGGATATTTCTGTCCCTCAAAGGTGTAAAAGCCCCCGTTCACCTTTCCCACAAAAGGAAACAGGACAGGCGCATGACGTCCCCAGAACTTCGGATCTGCCGTCCAAAGCGCTTCTTTTTCTCTTTTCTTATCATAAACTCTCACAAGCTCCGCACCCTCGTCAGAAACCTCCACGCGAAGCAGATCATTTTCCAGAACATGTGTCAATGCCATGATTTTCCTCCCTCCATCCATTCCGAACAGGATATTTTCTCAGGTTATTATAGCATACTCTCCTTTCTTTTTCCAATCCTTACGCCGTATTTTCGATTCTCTTAAGGCTTTTTTAAGTTTTGATTCTTTTTTTTATTCTTCTTTTAGAAACTGGACATACTTTGAACACATTTGGTAAGTATAATAAAGCCAGATAGTTGATTAAGACATCACTATCTCC
>CAUWNO010000006.1:0-28057 GCA_963559965.1 uncultured Lachnospiraceae bacterium
CGTCCACAGTCACATCGTCCAAAAATACCGGCTCTCCGCTCTTAAGCATATGCTCCGTCAAAAGAAGCTCCTCTCCAAGATCTATTCCCGAAAGCTGCTCCTTCAGATCCTGACCCGTCAAAAGACCTGCAACTGTAATCTTTTCTCCGAAAAACTTATTTTTAACCGGAATAATCTGAATTTCCACATGCGGATATTTTTCTTTTATTTCCGAAGCCGCCTTTTCAAGAACAGGAGCTGCCAGCACTCCCGTCGCAATCGTGATCCTGCGCTTTTCGTCTCCTCCCGGAAGAGAGGCAAGTGCTTCTTTCGTCTCCTCCTGGAACAGGCGCACCATGCCGACGCCGTTCTCCAGCTGCAGATAACCGTCATAGCTTTCTTCCGCCGGAATTTCCTCGCCAGCCAGAAGATACCACTCATCTCCTGCATGAACAAAATGCGTTCCGTGCTCTCTGAAAATCCGTTCCTGCCATTCGTGAATCAGGGAAAGAACTTCCCTCGCTTCCTCCGGTGTGAATGGATCCAGATGGTAAAGCCCTTCTCTGTGATCGGAAAGTCCTACTGGAACCACCGACACGCTCTGGAGACAGGGAAGATACTTTGTCAGCTTCTCAATCGTAGAATCCAGCTCTTTTCCATCGTTGATTCCCTTGCAGAGAACAATCTGACCGTTCATCGTGATGCCCGCTTCAAAAAACCTGTCTGCTTTTTCCAGCGCTTTGCCTGCAAAACGATTGTTCAGCATTTTACAGCGAAGCTCCGGATTCATCGTCTGAAAAGAAATATTGATAGGCTCAAGGCGGTAAGTAATGACTCTCTCAATATCCTCTTCGCTCATATTGGTCAGCGTCACATAATTTCCCTGCAAAAAAGAAAGACGGGAATCGTCATCCTTGAAATACAGGGGCTCACGCATTCCCTTCGGAAGCTGATCAATAAAGCAGAAGATACAGCGGTTGCTGCAGGATCTGTAGTCATCCATAAAACTGTTCTCAAATTCTATTCCCAGATCCTCTTCAAACTCTTTCTCAATCTCCAGCTCCCACTCTTCTCCATCGGGCTTTCTCACAAGAATCTCAAGATATTCTTCATTTGTAAGATAATGATAATCAAAAACGTCGCGCACCGGCTGTCCGTTCACGGAAAGCAGTACGTCTCCCGGGGCAAGCTCCAGCTCCTCCGCAATACTGCCCGGTTCTATTTTACTGATTTTATGTTCCAGTTTTTTCTTCATATTTTTACCTCTCTTATCTGGTATGATACCTTATTTGAAAATAAAAAGCAATCTGTCTTGACGTTATACCCCTGAAAATGGTATAAATTTAATAGAGCGACGGTGCACTGCGCCGTCATTGACAATATCATCTACATAAGTTCGGAGGACAGACATGTCAGAAAATAATCAATTTGAAAATATCCTTCCTATAGCACCGCTGAAGATTGCCGCGCTGGAAGGGAGCCGGTATTTTGCAGAAAAAGTGGATCGCTATCTTGTGGATTTCCGCAAAAAAGTAAATACGCAGCACCGCGACAATGTATATTTCCAGAATTATGCGCAGGACTCTTATCTTATCGAATGCTCCTGCCCGCGTTTCGGAACCGGAGAGGCAAAGGGACGCCTCGGGGAATCTGTGCGCGGAAGCGATCTTTTTATTATGACAGACGTCTGCAACTACAGCCTGACCTATACCGTATGTGGACATGTAAACCATATGTCTCCTGACGATCACTATCAGGATCTGAAGCGTATGATTTCTGCTGCCACAGGAAAGGCTCGCCGCATCAACGTAGTCATTCCTTTCCTTTATGAAGGCCGCCAGCACCGTCGTACAAGCCGCGAGTCTCTCGACTGCGCTCTCGCTCTTCAGGAACTTCAGAACATGGGTGTTAAGAATATTATTACCTTTGACGCTCACGACCCGCGCGTACAGAATGCGACTCCTCTGAACGGCTTTGATAATTTCCAGCCGCCGTATCAGTTTATGAAGGCTCTTCTCCGCACGGAGCCGGATCTGAAAGTGGACAACGAGCATCTGATGATTATTGCCCCTGACGAGGGAGCTATGGAGCGTGCCGTATATTTTTCCAACGTACTCGGCATCGATCTCGGTATGTTCTACAAGCGCCGCGACTACTCTACCATCGTCAACGGTAAGAATCCTATCGTTGCCCATGAATTCCTGGGCGACAGTCTGGTAGGAAAAGACGTTATCATCATCGACGATATGATTTCTTCCGGTGGAAGTATGCTCGACGTAGCCAAGCAGATGAAGGAGCGCGGAGCGCGCCATGTCTATGTCTGCTGTACCTTCGGTCTCTTTACGGACGGCTTCGAGAAATTTGACGAATACTACGAAAAAGGCTATATCAAGAGAATTGTAACGACCAATCTGAACTACCGCTCTCCGGAGCTTCTTGAGAAGCCTTACTATACCGAAGCGGATATGACAAAGTTCCTTGCTACCATCATCGATACTCTGAATCACGATACTCCCGTCGGAAAAATCAACAATCCGACAGAGAAGATCCGCAAGCTTCTTGAAAAGAAGAAAGCTGCGGAGGAAGCGCTTCGCTAGGGTACGCAGGCTTAAGTCAGACAGAAGTTTTTCTGTATTTGCATTTAAAAATCCGGGATTTTCTTTTTGAATGAAAATCCCGGATTTTTTATTTTATTCTCAAAACACTGCGTTCTCACTTATTAATCTTTTCTTATTTATCACAAGAATTTATCATAAGAAAGGCTCCAAGATTTCCTCTTCTGCCTTTGGAAGCCCTGTGGCTGAATAAAAGCTCTGAATTACAGCAGGTGCATACATCTGTCACCGCCAGGTTCTCTTTCTTAAGTCCTGCCTCCAGAAGCACAATCTCATTTGCCCTCCAGAGATTCAGCTGATACTTCCCGTTCTCTTTTTTATAAAAAAGCTCCTGCCAGTATTCTTTCCCGAAGGCTTCACAGAATTCCTGAATAACGTCTTCGCTTACCTCATAGCAGTCCTGGCAGATAGATGGTCCGACAGCCGCTTTGATGTCTTCCGGACGGCTTCCGTACTCTTTTTCCATCCGTCTTACCGTCTTCTCTCCTATCTTTCCCACCGTCCCTCTCCAGCCGCTATGGGAAAGACCGATACAGCCACAGACCGGATCGACAAAATAGAGCGGCACGCAGTCGGCATAAAAGGTGGCAAGCACAAGTCCCGGCACGTCTGTCACAAGACCGTCTATATCCGTATAATCTTTGGGACGCGTAAATCCTTTTCCCCTGTCCTCTTCCGTCACAACGCGAAGATTCGTCGTATGCGTCTGATCAGAGCAGACAAGATCCTCGCATCGAAATCCTATTGCAGACGCAAGCCTTCTGTAATTTTCACGGACATCTTCTTCCCGGTCTCCCCTTGTAAAGCTGACGTTCATCGTTGAGAAAATACCCTCGCTTACGCCTCCCATTCTCGTGGAAAATCCATGCGTCACCATTCCCGTCTCTTCCAGAAGCGGAAATGTCAAAAAAGGAACGCCTCCGCGCTCCCTGCATTCTGTTGTCTTTCTCTGTCCTGATCGTTTCCATTCTATCGTTTTCATTTTACTTCCCTTTCTGATAAGGAAAAGCATTACGGAGCAGACGCATCTCTTCTCCCAGGAAAACAGCCACGTCAAATCTGCAGGGACAGAATTCCTCTATTCTGTGCTCCATACGGTAATAATCCGCCGCACGGCAGATGGTTCTCTGCTTTCTTGCGTCCACAGCCTCCTCCGGTCTTCCAAAAGAATCGGTCCTTCTGTATTTCACTTCTATGAATACGAGCGTTCTTCCGTCCCGGGCGATCAGATCAATCTCTCCGATACGGCATCTGTAATTTTTCTCAAGAATCCGATAACCTCTCTCTTCAAGAAGTCTGGCTGCCCTGTCTTCATAGAAAGCTCCCAGACGGCGAAAATTTTCCATAGCTGATGCCTTCCGTTCCTTCCCTTCACAAACCAGTTTCATTCTGCCTTCTGTCCGCAGATTCCTTTTATAAAGCTTCTTCTGTGAATCGGACAAGGTCCCAGTTCCCTGAGTGCCTCCATATGGCGCGCAGAACCGTAGCCTTTGTTAGAAGCAAACTCATACCCCGGATACAGTTCCTCATACTGAATCATCATGCGGTCACGCGTCACCTTTGCAATAATACTTGCCGCCGCTATTGAAACGCTTTTGGCGTCTCCCTTGATAATCGGAATCTGTTCTATTTCGATTCCCGGAATGGTCACTGCATCATTCAGCAAAAGATCCGGCTTCACAGAAAGCCTGGAAATGGCTATCCGCATCGCTTCATAGGTTGCCTGAAGAATATTGATTTCATCGACGCGGGCGGGGCTTACCGCTCCGATCCCTGTTGCGACAGCCTTCTCCATAATTTCATCATAAAGAAGCTCTCTTTTTTTCTCCGAAAGCTTTTTGGAATCATTCAGATAAAGAATCTCACAGTCCGCAGGAAGAATGACGGCTCCTGCCACCACCGGTCCGGCGAGCGGTCCCCGTCCCACTTCATCAATCCCGCAGAGATACCCTCTGCCCTGATACTGGTACTCATAAAACTTCATGCCTTCCAGCCGTTCACGTTCCGCCCTTAATTTTTCCTGCCGTCTTTCCTCTCTCTGCAGCCTTAAAAGCTCTGTCTTCGTCATTTTCCTTTTCCTCTACTGATGCTCCAAAACTCCAAAAGAATCGAGGGGCCAGATGCGCAGCCAGGCTCTTCCTACGATATCTTTTCTGTGAATCATAGCCACGCTTGGGTCCCGGCTGTCTGAACTGCGGTTTCTGTTATCGCCCAGAACAAAGTATTCATCCTCGCCAAGGGTAATGGGATCTGCCGCAATTCCCGCATCTTTCATAACCTCGCGTCCGTAGGATTCCTTTAAAATCCTGCCGTCAATATAGATATCTCCATCTTCTATCTGTATCGTCTCGCCGGGAAGACCAATAATTCTCTTAATATAATATGTATTTTCCTTATACTGAAACGGAAATACGATAATATCAAAGCGTTCCGGATCACGGAAGCGGTACGTCAGCTTATCTACTATCAGCTGATCACCGTCAGCCAGCGTATTCTCCATAGATTCCCCGCTCACATGCGTTCTCTGACCCACAAAGGTGATAATAAAAAAAGTGGCAGCCAGTACAATTCCCATGTAGAGCAGCATCCCAAGAAGCTCCTGCAAGGGACTTTTTTTCTTATCCTCTTCTGCAAATTCCTGTTCTGCCGTAAATTCCTGTTCCTCCGCTTTTCTGCCAAACATGCTTTTTCCTCCCGCTACGGTCTCTCCAGCGTAATGCGTCCAAGCTTTCCTGAACGAAACTCATCCAGAAGAATTGCCGCCGCTTTCTGTGAATCCGGTTCTCCGCCTTTCAGAAGACAGCCTCGCTTTTTTGCCACTTCATACAAAGTCTCCGGCCCGCCGGATTCTTCCTCTATCCCGTATCTCTCTGACAGAAGCCCCGGATATTCCGTTTTCAGAAAACGGATCAGCTCCAGAGACAGCTCTTCTGTATTCAGAATCTCATCCTTGATTGAACCTATCAGCGCCAGCAAAAGCCCCGCTTTCGGATCTTCAAATTTAGGCCAGAGAATTCCGGGCGTATCCAGAAGCTCTACCTGTTTGTTCAGGCGAACCCACTGTGCACCTCTCGTTACTCCGGGCTTATTCCCAGTTTTGGCGCATGAGCGTCCTGCAAAGCTGTTGATAAATGTCGATTTTCCCACATTGGGAATTCCTGCCACCATCGCACGGACCGGACGGTTTAAGATACCTCTCCTGCGGTCGCGCTCCGTCTTTTCCCAGCACGCTTCCTGTATTGCCGAGTGAACCGCCTTAAGACCCGAACCACTCCTTGCGTCCAGCTTCACTACCTGAAAGCCTTTCTCCCTGAAGAAGGCGCTCCACTCTTCGTTCGCCTTCTCGTCTGCCAGATCTGCCTTATTGAGCAGCAGCAGTCTCGCCTTATTTTTTCCAAGCTCGTCTATATCAGGATTACGGCTGCTCAGAGGTACCCTCGCATCCACAAGCTCTATCACCAGATCCACCAGCTTTATATTTTCCTGCATCATTCGTCTCGCTTTTGTCATATGACCAGGATACCATTGTATATTCATCTTTACCTCACTTAATGCAGCCATCCGAAGCGCTCTCCGGGTGTGACAACAAACCATGCCTTTCCCAGAATATCCTGCCGTTTTACATTTCCCACATCTGCGCTTCTGCTGTCCTCGCTGTTATTTCTGTTATCGCCCAGGACGAAGAATTCGTCCTCGCCAAGGGTCACGCCTTCCTCCGCAAGACCTGCGTCCGTCATGCTCTCTGTCAGCACCTTCTCATTCAGCACCTCACCGTTTACAAACACACGGCCGCTCTCGATCGTCACGCTGTCTCCCGGAACGCCGACCACACGTTTTATGTAATAATGCGCATTTACATTTCCATTCGGCTTAAATACAATCAGGTCTCCGTAATCCGGCGCTTTCAGCTCATAGACAAGGCGGTTTACAAGCACCTTCTCTCCGCTGTACACGGCAGGCTCCATGGACTGGCCTACGTTGCTGAGAGGATATCCGAAAAACCAGCCGAGCATACAGCCTATAACAAAAGCAAGAATCACTTCTCCAATCCAGAAAGCCACTCCCTGAACTGCCGACAGATGAATTTTCCTTTTTCTTCTCCGAAAGCTTAATCCCCGCATCTTAAATCCTCCAGATAACTGACCTAATTGAAAGAAAAAGGGAGAATTTTCATTCTCCCCTCCTTTTTTCGAAATTATTTAACCAGCTCTTTTACCTTTGCGCGCTTACCTACACGTCCTCTTAAGTAGTTCAGTTTCGCACGTCTTACCTTACCGCGGCGAACTACTTCTACCTTCTCCACGTTCGGAGAGTGAAGCGGCCATGTCTTCTCAACGCCTACTCCGTTGGAATTCTTTCTAACTGTAAAGGTCTCGCGAACTCCGCCGCCCTGCTTCTTCAGTACGATACCCTCGAAAACCTGAATTCTCTCACGGTTTCCCTCTTTGATCTTACCGTAAACCTTTACTGTGTCTCCCACGTTGAACTGGGGTGCTTCAGCCTTCAGCTGCTCAGCTTCAATATTCTTAATAATCTCGTTCATTTCGTTGTCTCCTCCTTCAATCCGGATGTTCATACCGCCAGAATAAAAGGCTCAAAGCCGCACCGGAGGCCGGCGCGTATCTGCTTCTCTTTCTTCCGTCCGGAAGCGCCTTCTGCATCTGCCGCAGCAGCGGACCATCTCTCTTTTATCACAACGTAAGTAATTTTATCATAGTGCCTTTCAAATTGCAAGACAGAATTTCTTAATTTTTCTATCAGTTCAGCCATACAGATGTCTGTTTGGACTGTTCTTTCCCGCCGGACTGTGCTATAGTAGTCACATTGACGAAAACTTATATTGCATTCAAAGGAGTATCTAATGAGACACAAGAAAAAGGAACCTTCCGAAGAACAAAAAGAAAAACGGATTCTGTGGCTGTCCTTCTATGCCGGACTCGGCTTCGCAGTAACAGAATTTATCTTTGCCATCTTCAGCGGCTCCCAGTCCGCCCTGATGGACGCTGTATACGACGCTTCCGAGCTTATATTTATTGTTTTTATTTTATTCCTGACCCCGCTTTTTCATAAGCCTATCAGCGAAAAGCATCCTTACGGCTATTTTCAGATAGAATCTATCATTCTGATCATCAAGGGCTTTATGATGCTTTCCGTAACATTCAGTGTCTCGGCTGACGTTATCGGACAGGCGCTCTCCGGCGGAAATCACGTCAACGTCAATCAGGTTTCCATTTTTCAAGCCATCCTTGGAGCAGGCAGTCTTTTCATCTACGTGCTGATGCGCCGTATGAACCGGAATCTGTTTTCTCCGACTGTCAACGCAGAGCTTCTGGGATGGAAGCTTGATATCTTCTACAGCTTCGGAATGTCCGCCGCCTTTCTCGCCTCTTCTTTTCTCGAGAAAACGCCGGCAGCCTTCCTCTGCCCCTATTTTGACCCGATTATGGCTGCTCTCGTTGCCATTTTCATGCTTCCGGAAAATATCCGGATGCTTTGGAACGCCATAAAAGAGCTGTTTCTTTTCTCTCCTGACGATGAGACAACAGAAACCGTCAAATCCCTTTCCGCAGAAATTCTGAAAGAATACGATTACCTTCCTGTATTTTTTGATATTATCAAAACAGGCCGCTGTATGTGGGTTTCCGTATACTTTGAAACGAAAGAGGATTCTCTTTCCGTCCGTCAGTTAAAAGAAGCCTCTGACAGGCTGAGCCGCACGCTGGAACAGTCCTTTGAAAACTGTATCTGCGAACTCATCGCTGCCAGAGGCACGCAGGAAATTCCTGAAGAACTGAGTGAATAAGAGACTGTCACTCAGCCGCCATTCTTTTTATAAGCTTCATATAAATCGGGCCGTCTCTCCTTTGTACGGAGAATCGACTGCTCCAGCCTCCATTTTTCTACATTGGCATGATGGCCTGACAGAAGAATCGGAGGCACTCTTTTTCCGCGCCATTCCTCCGGCCGGCTGTACTGGGGATATTCCAGAAGGCCGTCCTGAAAACTTTCAAACTCTGCCGAAGTCTCGTTGCTCAGAACTCCGGGAACCATGCGGGAAATAGCGTCTATCATAACCATGGCAGGAAGCTCTCCTCCCGTCAGGACATAGTCGCCGATGGAGACGTAATCTGTCACAATCTCTTCCAGAACACGCTCGTCCACGCCCTCATAATGGCCGCAGAGAAAGATCAGATCCTCTTCCTTTGCAAACTCTTCTGCCATTTTCTGATTAAAAACGCTTCCCTGGGGAGTCACATAAATGGTGCGGACCGGACGTCCTGCCTTCTCCGTCACAGCCTCCCACGCCTTATAGACCGGCTCTGCCTGCATCACCATTCCTGCTCCGCCTCCGTAAGGGTAATCGTCCACCTTTCCGTGTTTGTTTCCTGCATAATCGCGGATATTGATCGCTTCAAGGTCAAAAATCCCTTTTTCTATCGCCCGTCCTGTAATACTCGTTTTCAATCCGTTTAAGATCATCTCCGGAAACAGCGTCAGCACATGAAATCGATTCATTCCAAAAGTCCCTCCGGTATGCGCACCACCATTTTCGCCTTCTCCACATCTGCCTCAAGAATACACGACGGGATCGCCGGAAGAAGAATCTCCTTCCCCTCATCAGTCTCCACTACATATACATCGTTTGCGCCTGTCTTAAGCACATCCGTAAGCGTTCCGAGACGATTGCCGTTCTCCTCGCAGACATCCATGTCTATCAAATCCACGATAAAATTCTCATTTTCCGCAAGAGGTACTGCCTGCTCCCTGTCAATCAGCAAATCTCTTCCTCTGTACCGTTCTGCTTCATTAATATCCTGAATTTCTTCAAATTTCATAATGACCTGATTTTTAAAGAATTTCACTCCTCTGACCTTCAGAGGCATATACTGCGCTCCCGTATCGAGATACACCTTTTTCAGCGCGCGAAAACGCTCCGGATCGTCGGTCGTAGGAAATACCTTGACCTCTCCTTTCAGTCCGTGGGTGGAAGCAATCACGCCTACCCTTAAATATGGCTCTATCATCTGTTCTCCTTATACACGGCAGGATTGATACCTGCAAAAATTTCCCCGTTAATAAAACAGCGGGTGTCTCCACCCGCCGCTGTGCAGAGAATCTACTGAAGAATCTCTACCACTACTTTTCTTTCTTCCTTTGACGCTGCCGCCTTTACCACACTGCGAATCGCCTTGGCAATACGACCCTGTTTGCCGATTACCTTACCCATATCAGACGGTGCTACGCGCAGCTCTACGAGAATGGACTTTTCATTTTCCGTCTCTGTGACGACAACCTCATCCGGATGCTCCACCAATGATTTTGCAATCACTTCCACTAATTCTTTCATGTCCTACCTCGATTATTTCTCAACTCCGGCTGCCTTCAGGATCTTTCCAACTACCTCTGTCGGCTGTGCGCCGTTAGCCAGCCACTTCTTGGCTGCCTCAACGTCTACCTTGAAAGTGCTGGGCTCTGTGCTCGGATCGTATGTTCCGATCTCCTCGATGAAACGTCCGTCTCTGGGGGATCTGGAATCTGCTACGATAATTCTATAGAAAGGAGCTTTCTTCTGACCCATTCTTCTTAATCTGATTTTTACTGCCATTTTCATTTACCTCCGCATTTTATGCTGTATTTTTTGTTATATTAAAAGGGAAATTTGAAACGTCCCCTTTTGCCGCGTTTACCGCCCATCATACCAGGCATCTGCTTCATCATCTTGCGCATCTGTTCAAACTGCTTGACCAGACGGTTCACCTCTGCGATATCTACGCCGGCTCCCCTTGCAATTCTGTGCTTTCTGGACGGGTTCAGGATCTCGGGATTCGTCCTTTCCTTCGGCGTCATCGACAGGATAATCGCCTCTGTCTGCGCCATCTTCTTCTCGTCGATGGCGTTCTCGATTCCCTTCATCTGGCTTCCCAGTCCCGGCATCATAGCCAGAACGCTGGAAAGACCTCCCATCTTTCTCATCTGGTTCATACTTTCCAGATAATCTTCAAAATCAAACTGCGCTTTCTTAAGCTTCTGAGTCATGGCTTTTGCCTTTTCCTCATCCACTGTCTCCTGCGCTTTCTCAATCAGCGTCAGCACGTCGCCCATGCCGAGAATACGGGACGCCATACGATCCGGGTAAAACTGCTCCAGATCGGAAAGCTTCTCTCCCATACCTGTAAAGAGAATCGGCTTTCCTGTCACGGCTCTGATAGACAGCGCCGCTCCGCCTCGCGTATCTCCGTCGAGCTTCGTAAGAATCACGCCGTCGATTCCAATCTTTTCATCAAAAACTGACGCAACATTTACCGCGTCCTGACCTGTCATCGCATCGACTGTCAGAAGCGTCTGATCAATGGCTACATTCTGACGTATCTCCTGCAGCTCCTTCATCATATCCTCATCTACATGAAGACGTCCTGCCGTATCGAGAATCACGATGTTAAAGCCATTCTTTTTCGCATGCTCGTAAGCTGCCTTCGCGATATTCACAGGCTTCTGATTCTCTCCCATGGAGAAAACCTCGACTCCCTGCTTTTCTCCGTTCACCTGCAGCTGCTTAATCGCCGCGGGACGGTATACGTCGCAGGCTACAAGAAGCGGTCTTCTTCCTTTTGCCTTCAGCTTTCCTGCAAGCTTCGCCGCCGTGGTCGTCTTACCGGCTCCCTGAAGACCCATCATCATCAGAACCGTAATCTCTCCGGCGCTTTTCAGCTTCAGATCTGTAGTCTCGCTTCCCATCAGCCGTATCAACTCTTCATGAACGATCTTGACAACCTGCTGTCCCGGCGTCAGGCTGTTCATAACGTCTGCGCCGACTGCCCGCTCTTCCACTGCCTTCACAAACTGCTTGACCACCTTAAAGCTTACGTCTGCCTCCAGAAGAGCCATCTTTACTTCCTTCAGGGACGCTTTCACATCCGCCTCGGAAAGTCTGCCCTTGCCCCGCAGATTCCTGAATACATTTTGTAATTTATCTGATAAACTTTCAAATGCCATCTATAAATTCTCCAGTATTGCGTTAAGCTGACGCTTAAGCTCTTCTCTGTCCGGCTCCGCCTTCTCCTGAAGAGAGGCTTCGATCCGCTCTATCTGCTCCTTGATTGTCACAAACTTTTCTACCAGATGAAGCTTTGACTCATAATCTTCAAGGATTCTTCCGCAGCGTTTTATCAAATCGTGAACGCCCTGCCTGCTGATTCCCTGCTCCGCAGCCACTTCGCTGAAGGAGTAATCATTGAGAACTACTTCCTCATAAATCTGCTTCTGATGCTCTGTCAGCAGTTCTCCGTAGAAATCATACAGCAGCGTCTGCTCTAAGATTTTTTCCATAATTATCACCTGCCTGACTATCATACACAAAATCAGGCATTGTGTCAAGTATTTTTTGTTTACGAACTTATGTTCTGTTTTCTCTCAGCCCAGTATTCCCAGATGCTCTGCAAGAATCTTTGTCCCGATAAGAATCAGAATCATGCCGCCTGCCAGCTCTGCCTTTGCCTTATAGCGTACTCCGAAGATATTCCCTATCCGGACGCCTGCCGCAGACAGGCAGAAGGTCGTCGCGCCTGTCAAAAGCACGGCTGGAAGAATCGGAGCTTCAAGAAAGGCAAGGGTGATTCCCACCGCAAGCGCATCAATACTTGTGGCAACGGCAAGAACAAGCATAGTTTTCACGGCAAAAGGATTCTTCGCAGGAAGACAGGGCGTTTCCGCCCCGTCTTCCTTTTCTCTCGATTCACGAATCATCTGGAGTCCTATTATTCCCAGAAGAATAAAGGCAATCCAGTGATCGATACTTGTAATATATTCTTTGAACTGTACTCCGAGGACATAGCCAAGCAAGGGCATCAGCGCCTGAAATCCGCCGAAATAAAGACCTGCTGTAAATCCTTCCTTTATTCCCGCCTTCGGAACTGCCAGCCCCCTGCAGACTGCCACGGCAAAAGCGTCCATCGACAGGGCGAGCGCAAGTATAAAAAGCTCCGCTGTACTCATCTTTTACCCCTACATCATAATTTTTACAAGTCTGGGGCGGAATCCGCCTTTCTCAAGACGGCTTACAATCCGGTTCTTATGCTCTGTTCCGAAAGCCTCCACGGTGATGCGAAGCTCTACGCCCTCGTTCCGATTCGTGCTTACGAACTGATTATGATCCAGCTTAATTACATTTCCCTGCTCCTCGGCGATCAGCTGCGCTACCTGCACAAGCTGTCCCGGTTTATCCGGAAGAAGAACGGATACAGTGAAAATCCGGTCTCTCTGGATAAGGCCAAACTGAACAACAGACGACATGGTAATAATATCCATATTTCCGCCGCTCAAAATAGCGACAACCTTTTTTCCTTTCACATTCAGGTGATTCAGGGCTGCTACCGTCAGAAGTCCTGAGTTTTCTACTACCATCTTATGATTTTCTACGATATCAAGGAAGGCTACGATAAGCTCGTCGTCTGTGACGGTAATAATGTCATCCAGATTTTTCTGCACATACGGGAAAATCTTTTCTCCCGGAGTTTTCACAGCCGTGCCGTCCGCAATCGTATTGACAGACGGAAGCGTCGTCACCTTCTTGTTTTTCAGAGAAGTCTGCATACAGTTAGCACCGGCAGGCTCCACGCCAATCACCTTGATATTCGGATTCAGCATCTTTGCCAGCGTGGAAACGCCTGTGCAGAGTCCTCCTCCTCCGACAGGTACGAGAATATAATCGACAAGAGGAAGCTCTTTTACAATCTCCATGGCTATCGTTCCCTGACCTGTGGCAACCGCCGGATCGTCGAAGGGATGGATAAAGGTATAACCATGCTCCTCCGCAAGCTTGTAAGCATATTCACATGCCTCGTCATATACGTCGCCGTGAAGAACGACCTCTGCGCCGTAGCTCTTCGTCCGCTCCACTTTCATGAGCGGCGTCGTACAGGGCATTACAATGACTGCCTTTACACCGTAAGCCTTAGCCGCGTAAGCGACGCCCTGCGCATGATTTCCGGCAGAAGCTGTAATAAGACCTTTCGACCGTTCCTCATCGGTCAGCGTACTGATCTTATAGTAGGCTCCGCGAATCTTATAGGCTCCTGTCACCTGCATATTTTCCGGCTTCAGATAGACCTTGTTTCCCGTCTGATCGCTCAGATACTGACTGAACTGAAGCTTTGTAGCGATTGCAACATTTTTTACGACCTCTGATGCCTCTTCAAATTTTTCTAATGTAAGCATAGCTTCTTTCTCCTTTATTTCTCCTGATGGAAAAGTGCGTTTACAAATTCATCCGCGTCAAATTTCTGCAAATCCTCGATACTTTCGCCGACGCCGATATATTTTACCGGGATGCCAAGCTCCGATTCAATGGCAACGGCAATTCCTCCCTTTGCCGTACCGTCGAGCTTTGTAAGAATAATTCCCGTAATATCGACAACTTCGCTGAACTGGCGCGCCTGCTCGAGGGCGTTCTGCCCTGTCGTTCCGTCAAGAACAACGAGGGTTTCCCGGAAAGCTTCCGGATATTCCCGGTCTATGATGCGGTTAATCTTACGCAGCTCTTCCATAAGATTCTTCTTATTATGAAGGCGTCCTGCCGTATCACAGAGCAGTACGTCTGCATGTCTTGCTTTTGCCGCGCAGACTGCGTCATAGACGACGGAAGCCGGATCCGCTCCCTCGCAGCCGCTGATAATATCGACGCCTGCCCGTCCTGCCCATTCTGTCAGCTGTTCGCCTGCCGCTGCACGGAAGGTATCCGCCGCTGCCAGAATCACTTTTTTACCCTGATCCTTCAGCTTTCCTGCAAGCTTTCCTACGGAAGTGGTCTTTCCCACACCGTTTACGCCTATGACAAGCACTACCGACTTCTCCTGCTCAAAACGATATGCCACTTCTCCCACCTGCATCTGCTGCTTGATGCCCTCAATGAGAAGCTCCTTGCATGCGGCAGGGTCTTTAATCTTCTGTTCCTTTACCTTCTTTTTCAGGTCTTCCAGAATGGCGTTTGTCGCATTGATTCCGATATCGCCCATAATAAGCGTCTCTTCTATCTCTTCATAAAAATCTTCGTCTATGGCAGAATAGCCGCTGAAAATACTGTCTATTCCAGCCACAATATTATCTCTTGTCTTCGTCAGCCCTGATACGAGACGGCTGAAAAATCCTTTTTTTTCTTCTGACATCCTTTTTCCCCCTGTTCTATGCCGCGGCAGTTTCGCGTTCTGTCCGGCTATGCATCAAGATCCTCTTCTATCAGATTTACGGAAACGAGCGTCGACACGCCTTTTTCCTGCATGGTGATTCCATACAGTCTGTCAGCCGACTCCATCGTTCCTTTCCTATGTGTAATAATAATAAACTGCGTATTCTTTGTCAACTTATGAAGATATTTTGCAAAACGTCCCACATTGGAATCATCAAGAGCCGCCTCTATCTCGTCAAGCAGACAGAATGGCGAAGGCTTCAGATTCTGAATGGCAAATAAAAGAGAAATGGCTGTCAGAGCTTTCTCCCCTCCGGAAAGCTGCATCATATTCTGAAGCTTCTTTCCTGGCGGCTGGGCAATAATCTTTACGCCTGCCTCCAGAATATCTCCTTCCTCGTCAAGCTCAAGGGTTCCCTTTCCGCCACCGAAAAGCTCCTTAAACGCTTTATCAAATTCTACGCGGATTCTTGCAAACTGTTCCTCGAACTGACGCCGCATTCCTGTATCCAGTTCTCTGATAATTCCAAGCAGCGTCTCTTCTGCCTTGACAAGATCATTTCGCTGACTGTTCATAAAGGTATAGCGCTCGGAAATATTTTTGTAATCCTCAATCGCGTTTACATTTACGTCTCCCAGCTTTCTTATCTCATCCTTAAGACCTGAAATCAGTTTTTTCAGAGCCGCGCCGTCCGTATACTCTTCATTTCTCATGGGAAGAGCCATATTATAGGTAAGCTCATATTCTTCCCACATATAATCAGCCTGCGCTTCCGCCGACTCCTCAAGCTTCTCTCTCTGGCTGTTGAGACGGTAAACCTCTTTATCAAGAAGCGACTTCTGCTCTGACAGTTCTTCTCTTTTAGAGAAAAAGTCCTTCTGTCCTATAAGCAGAGCCTCTCTCTTTTCTGAAAGCTCCTGATTCTTCTTTTCCAGCGCCTCGCTTCTTGCCGCCAGCTGCTCTATCTGACCTGTAAGCGCAAGAATGCTTTCCTCTTTCGCCTTCACATCCTGATTTCCCTGAACGACTCCGGCTTTCAAAGCCTCCTCTTCCAGACGGAGCCTGTCAAGCTCCCTGTCGATACGCGCGACATTTTCTCCTGTAAATTCCGCCTTCTGCGTCAGATTCGCCACCTCAAGATGAATGCTCTCACATTCTCTGATACAGTCATTCTCCTGCTGTTTCAAATCAAGAAGCTCCTTCTGCGCTTCCTCTATCTGACCTTCTTTTTCTTTCTCAAGGTTCTCTGAACCCGCCAGCTCTGCTGCAATCGCCGCTCTCTCTTCCCTGATTTCCTGAAGCTGAGATTCAAGCCGCGCAAGCTCCTTCTGAAGTTCTTCACAGCTTTCTTTTATCTCTTTGAGCTGTTTCTGTGCCTGATCTGCATGAAGCTTCGCGGTATTCTGCAGAAGATACTGCTCCTGCAGGCGGCTGTTCAGCTCTTCCGCCTCCTGTCGTCTCTTTCGCCTCTTTTCCTTCGTCTCCTCAATTCTAAGACGCGCTTCTTTCATCTCTTTTTCCAGACGGCGCACGTTTTCCTCCAGCTCTTCCAGCTCTCTTCTTCTTCCCAGAAGATTACTGGAATTGCGGAACGCTCCTCCTGTCATGGAGCCTCCCGGACTCAGATACTCGCCTTCCAGCGTAACGATATGAAGGGAATAGCCGTATTTTGCTGCAATCCGGATAGCGTCTTCGATTCTTTCCGCCACAAGCACTCTTCCAAGAAGATAGCTTACGATACCGTCATACTTTTTGTCGGCTTCTACCAGAGAGCTTGCAAGACCGACTGCTCCCTTTTCCTTCAGCGCCTCTTTTTTCGGGAAATTATCCTTATTTCCCACACTGGTAAGAGGAAGAAAGGTCGCGCGTCCGAAACGGTTCTTCTTCAGATAGTCGATAAGCTCCTTTGCCGTCTGCTCGCTGTCTGTAACGATATTCTGAATATTTCCTCCAAGAGCCGTCTCCACTGCCGTCTCATACTTCTGATCAACGCGGATAAGGTCTGCGACAACGCCGAGAATCCCCGGTGTATCCGCCTTTTTCTCCATCACCTTTCGGATACTGTTTCCATAACCGTCATAGCGTTCTGCCATATTACGGAGAGATTCCAGCTTTGACGATTCTCTGTGAAAGGCGCTCTGCCCTGTCTCCAGCTCCTCGTTCATTTTCCCCAGATCTCTTCGCAGGCTTTCGGCTTCCTCCTCTTTCTCTCTCTGGGAGGCCGTCAGGTCAAGAATCCGCGTGCAGATCTCCTCCAGTTCCTTCTGATGAACCGTAAACGCCGCCTGCTTTTCTTCCTCGCCGCTTTTCGCTTCCAGAAGCTTCTGATTCATCTCTGCCCTGCGAATCTGCGCCTGCTCCTGCATGGCGTCAAAACGCTGCAGCCGTCCCTTGGTAGATGCCCGCTCGTTCAGAAGACCGATAATTTCATTCTTTCCTTCTTCCGCCCTCTGGTTCAGTCCGTCGATTCTTCCTCTGAGGTTCCGCAGAAGCTCCGTGGCTTTTCCTGAAAGGAGGGAAACCTCTTTCAGCTGGGTGTCCAGCTGTTTCTGTTCCTCTGTAAAACGCTTTCTTGCCTCGCGTCTCTCTAAGATATCGGTTCCGATTGCCGCCAGGCGATCCTGCTTCTGCTCCTCGCCTGTCCGCACGGATTTGATCTGCTCCTTCAAAAGCTCGATCTGACCTTCCAGCTGCTGGCGGCTCAGTCCTGCCTGCATCGCGCCGTCCTTCGTCCTCTCCAGGCTTTCGTTCAGCTCTTCCAGCTCTTCCTCTATCTTTCCATGCTCCTGCTTGATCTTCTCATATTGACCTGTCGTCTCGTCAAGCTGACTCTGGGCGGTCTCCGCCTTCTGCGTAAGCTCGGACAGCTGTTCCTGAAGATTCCCCGTCTCCAGAAGAAAAAGATTTACATCGTATGTCTTCAAAAGCTCCTTTTTCTTCAGATATACCTTTGCCGTCTCCGACTGGCGTTCCAAAGGCCCGAGCTGCTTTTCCAGCTCCGCAAGAATATCGTTAATCCGGAGAATATTCTGCTTCTCATCCTCCAGCTTTTTCTGCGCCGTACTTTTTCTTCTTTTAAACTTGACGATTCCTGTCGCCTCGTCAAAAAGCTCCCTGGATTCCTCCGGCTTACTGCTTAAGATCCGGTCAATCTGCCCCTGCCCTATGATAGAATAGCCTTCCTTGCCGATTCCCGTATCATAGAAAAGCTCATTGATATCCTTCAGCCGGCATGCAGCTCCATTGATCAGATATTCGCTCTCTCCCGAACGATAAAGTCTTCTGGAAACCGTAACCTCCTCATAATCTATCGCAAGCTGGTGATCGGAATTGTCAAGCGTAATCGCCACATAGGCATAGCTTAAGGGCTTCCTGTTCTCTGTTCCGGCAAAAATAACATCCTGCATACTGCCGCCGCGCAGCTGTTTCACTCTCTGCTCGCCCAGCACCCAGCGAACCGCGTCTGCCACATTACTTTTTCCGCTTCCATTCGGCCCTACAATCCCTGTAATTCCATTGTGAAAATCAAATACAATCTTATTTGCAAAGGACTTAAAGCCCTGCACCTCTATACTTTTTAAATACATGCTTTGCTCCGTTATTTCTTTTTCCGGCGCTCTAACAGCGCCCGGTAGGCAGCCTCCTGCTCGGCCGCTTTTTTCGTCCGTCCGCTTCCCGTTCCAAGAACTTTCTCCTCAAGAAGTACCTGGACTGTGAAACGCTTATTATGATCGGGTCCTTCCTCCTTCACCAGTTCATAGTGAAGCGCTTTTTCCGTTTCACTCTGAATCTGTTCCTGAAGGATAGTCTTGCTATCAAAAAAGAGTTTTTTATGCTCGATATCATTTAAAATGAACCGCCGTACAAATTCTTTTGCATTAGCAAAACCACCGTCCAGATAAATAGCTCCAAGCAGAGCCTCCATCGCGTCTGAAGTGATGGAATCTCTTTCTCTTCCGCCTGTCTGCTCTTCGCCCTTTCCCAGTCTCAGCCATGCTCCCAGCCCCAGTTCTCTGGCACAGAGAGCCAGTGTCTGCTCACATACAATGCTTGCCCTTGTCCTTGTCGCTTCTCCCTCCGGCATCTCCGGATAATTCAGATAAAGGAACTCGCTCGTTGCAAGCTCCAGCACAGCGTCGCCCAGAAATTCCAGACGCTCATTGTTGTGCAGCCTGTCCATATGGCGTTCGTTAGCATAAGAGCTGTGGCAGAGCGCCTGCTCCAGAAGTCTCCTGTCCTGAAATTGATAGCCCAGCTTTTCTTCTAATTCTTCCAGCTTCATCTTTCTTCTCCTGTCTGTCTTTCCGCCTGTCTTTGTTTTTGTCCGTATCAGGCATACAAATATAAGCAGGGCTGCCGTAAAATACAGAAGCCTTTCCGTTGCCTTCCGCATTTTACAGCAGCCCTTTCTATGCGATTAGTTGACTGCGTTTTTAATCTGCTCTACTGCGTCGCCGACAGATACAATTTTCTCTGCGTCTTCCTGAGCGATCTCGATGTCAAACTCTTCCTCGATGCCCATGATAATCTGAAAAACATCCAGAGAATCTGCTCCCAGATCGTCGATAAAAGTGCTGTCCATGGAAATCTCGTTCTCATCCAGGTTCAGGACGTCTGCGATAATCTTTTTTAATTTTTCAAACTCCATCTGCTTTATCCTTCCTCTCTTAAAATATTCGCTCTGATTTTATCATTTATCTGCTGCTCTTTAAATGTCACGCACTGGATAATGGAATTCTTTACTTCCTTTGCCTTTGAGCTTCCGTGCGTCTTTACAACGAGACCGTTCAGTCCCAGCAGCGGAGCGCCGCCGTATTCCGAGGCGTCAAAGGATTTCACCGTCTGCTTCAAAGCCGGTTTCACAAGAAGCGCTCCCAGCTTGCTTCGCAGCGAGCTCATCATACTCTCCTTGATCTTCCCGATAAGAACCGCTCCCACGCCTTCATAGAGCTTGAGGATTACGTTTCCCACAAAGGCTTCGCAGACAATGACGTCCGCCTGACCATGAGGAATCTCCCTTGCCTCGATGCTTCCGATAAAATTCAGATCTTCACATGCTTTCAGAAGCGGGAAGGTCTCCTTTACAAGAGCATTTCCCTTTTCCTCCTCAGCGCCGATATTTACGATCGCCACTCTCGGATTCTCAATTCCCATAACATTCTTCATGTATATAGAACCCATTCTGGCAAACTGAACCAGATGTGAAGGTCTCGCATCCACATTTGCACCGCAGTCAATCAGAAGTGACACGCCTTTTTCCGTAGGAATCAACGGGGCAAGCGGGGGTCTCTCCACTCCCTTAATCCGTCCCACAAGGAGCTGACCTCCTACCAGTACGGCTCCCGAGCTTCCTGCTGAAACGAACGCATCCGCCGCGCCGTCCTTTACCAGCTTCAGTCCGACAACAATGGAAGAATCCTTTTTCGTTCGTATGGCTGCCACAGGCGGCTCTGCCGTCTCAATGACCTCCGTCGCATTGACCACTTCAATTTGCGGCTCTCTATAAGAATATGCTTTTAATTTCTCCCGAATCAGTTCTTCTTTTCCCACAAGAAATACTTTAATGTCTTCCCGTAAACCAACGGCTTCCACGGCGCCCTTAATGATCTCATCCGGCGCATGATCGCCGCCCATTGCGTCCAGCGCAACTCTCACCATTTCCTGCATGAATTATCCCTCCTGGTCTTTCACCGGTCAGGTAAAATCATCCTTTCCGGCTGATCCTTTATCATAATACTAGATATTAATTGAGAAATCAACCCGTAAGTTTTATAAAAAACAGCCGTCTTAAGCCTGCGTCCCGTCCGATCCCTGAAGGACTCTCTGCATATTCTGCTTCATCTTCTCAGACAGGCGGGCATACTGTATCAGTTCCTCCTCGTCAAAACCCGCAAAACGCGTCATTTCATAGTCCTGCTGCACATGCGACAGGTCCTTTAAAACAGGTTCTGCCGCCGGCAGAAGAAGAACCCGGATACGTCTGTCCTTCTTTTTCTTCTCCTCCGCCGTATCTTCGGAAAGCTCCTCGATGCGGATAAGTCCCCTTGCGGCAAGTCTTTGTAAAAGGATACCTGTCATCCTTCTGGAAATCCCCGCAAAGTCGGACAGCTCTCTCCTGTCCAGGATTTCCCCTGACTGACGCAGAAAAAGAAGAAGCGAGGCTTCCTGAATCGTAATATCATTTTTCAGAGCCGCAGCCTCCAGATACCGTTCCATCAGCTTTCTCTGCCTGTATATCTCCGAGAGAACGCCCTCCCCTGCGATAGCCTCTGATGAGACTCCCGCTCTTTCGTCTCCAAGCTTTTTATTTCCCGGAAAAATAGGAAAGCCTACCGTTCCGTCCCCTGCCGCATCCAGCAGAAAACGATAGACCTGAAGCCTGTTTTTCTCATAATCCTCCTCATCCAGCACATGCTTATAAAAGCTGTTATAGCATGCAAACACGTTCAGCTTCATCTTGACCGTATTGGTAAAGCTTGCTCCCTGGCTGACAAGAGAGCCTTTTCTCTTCAAATAATAGTAAATCGGCGCTTTCAAGGCGCAAAAGCTTTTTGCCCATCGGATATACTCCAGATTAAACATAAAATCTTCGCACCAGCTGATCTTGGTGTCCATGCAAAGTCCATGCTCTTCCACAATGCTCCTGCGGTACAGTTTATTCCAGAGAACGCCGTAATAAAAATCTGCCGGATTTTCCATCATATGCGCGGCAAATTCTTCCCGCGTCAAAACGCCGTCCTCATCAATATCCCCTTTCTGGGATACCCTCTCCCCTACAACTCTGTAAAAGTCTGCAATCACAAGATCACAGCCGTTTTCCTCTGCAGTCCGCACAAGGAGCTTTGTCGCATCCGGCGTAATCCAGTCGTCACTGTCCAGAAACTGAAGATACGTTCCTCTTGCCTGAGAAATCGCCTGGTTCCGGGTATCCGATACGCCTGTATTTTCCTTATGAACAGTTCTTACTCTGGAATCTGCCTGCGCATAGCTGTCACAGATTTCTGCCGAACCATCCGTACTGCCGTCGTCCATCAAAAGCAGCTCAAAATCCTGATACTCCTGTCCAAGAATACTGTCTACACAGCGTCTTAAATATTCCTGCGCATTATAAACGGGAACAATGATGCTGACTGTTGGGTTCATAAATACTCTGTCCTCTCGCTTACTTTTTCTTCGAAAGCGGTGTGCGGAAATCTTTTCTTTTCCGCACACCGCCGTTTATTTCTGTCTGTCTCTCAAACAGCCTTTACAGGGTAAAGTACCTCTCAAACTCTGCCGGATTCGGAATTCCGGAAATCTCAAGGCATTCCTGGCGCTTTCTTTTCAGCCAGATCTCTATCAGCTTCTCCGGGAATACGCCGCCTGCCGTCAGGTATTCGTGATCCTTCTCCAACGCATCCAGAGCCTCCGGAAGGGTGCGGGGAAGAGAATCTATTTTGCTTTTCTCCTCCTCAGAAAGATCATAAAGGTTGAAATCGTACGGTCCCCAGCCCATCTCTTTGGGATCAATCTGGTGAATCACGCCGTCTATACCTGCCATCAGAATTGCCGCATACGCATAATAGGGATTTGCCGTGGCATCCGGGTTGCGAAGCTCAAAACGCTTCGTATCCGGGGATTTGGCGTACGCCGGAATACGGATGACTGCGCTGCGGTTCGACGTGGCATAACCCACTGTCACAGGAGCCTCAAAACCGGGAACAAGGCGCTTGAAAGAGTTCGTGGAAGGATTCGTAAAGGCACAGAGCGAAGCGATATGCTTCAGAAGCCCTCCCATAAAATAATGCGCCGTCCTGCTCAGACCCGAATAACCGTTTTCATCATAAAATACCGGCTTGCCGTCTTTTTTCAGAAGCATATGAACATGCATGCCGTTTCCCGCTTCTTTATAAATAGGCTTCGGCATAAAGGTCGCCGTTCTTCCGTCCTGTACTGCGGCATTATGTATGACGTACTTGATAATCATGGTCTTATCCGCCATATCCACCATATCTCCAAGCTCTACCTCAATCTCCATCTGCCCGGAGCCTCCGACCTCATGGTGGTGATATTTCACTTTAACGCCCCATTCCTCCAAAAGCATACACATTTTACTGCGGAGATTGTAGGCCGTATCGTGAGGAGCCGCAATATGATAGCCTCCGAACCCCGGAACCTGAAAGCCTGCATTGTCCGCTGTCTCATTTCCGCTGTTCCACATCGCCTGTCTCGTATCAATGGCAAACGCATTTCTCTGGGGCGTCACCGTATAGCTTACACGATCAAAGAGATGAAATTCAAACTCCGGACCAATCAGCATCTCGTCCGCAATTCCCTGCTCCTTCATATACTCTACCGCCCGCAGACTGACATTTCTGGGATACTGATCAAAGGGTTTGTTCTCTTTCCCTATCACGCATACGTCTCCGCACATGGTAAGCGTCGGAATCTCTGCAAAGGGATCCTTCACCGCCGTATCCGGATTCGGGATAAAGACCATATCGCTCTTCTCCACCGCCGCATATCCATAGTTGGAGCCGTCAAAACCGATTCCATATTCAAAAATATCATCGGTAAAACGTTCCACCGGGATTGTAATATGCCTCCACCGCCCGTCAAGATCTACCATCTTAAAATCAATCATGCGGATCTGGTTTTCCTGACACAGCTTTTTGATCTTATCGCTCTTAGACATAGGCAATACCTCCTTCTTTTGTTCTATTCTACCATAACTGTCTGCTTTTTCCGAGTCTTTTCTCTTTTTTTCTGAAATAAAGTGACTTCATCACAGAGAGAAGGCATTTCCTGTGATAGGATTGGCTCATAAAGATAAGACAGCCCAATTCGGACTATACTTTTTGTACAGGAGGATGAACATATGAGTTTTTTTGATTTTTTTAAAACAGCAGATATCAATGAAGAGATAAAAAAATATGAAGCAGCAGAGGACGGCATTCTTCTCAACGTCCGCACAGAAGAAGAATACGCCGGAGGAAGGATTCCCGGAAGCAAAAATCTCGCCCTGCACAGGCTTTCAGGCGTCAGCCGATACCGGGGAAAGCTGGTAAACTAAATCCTGTTCCCTTTAATTTTATTTTAAGCCTTTTATGCCAGACAAAGGAAAGAATCTGAAATGAAAGTTGTTATTGTCGGAGGCGTGGCTGGAGGAGCCACTGCCGCAGCCAGAATCAGAAGACTTGATGAAAGCGCACAGATTGTCGTATTTGAGCGTTCTGCCTACGTCTCTTACGCCAACTGCGGTCTTCCCTACTATATCGGCGGTGTCATTACCGATCCGGAAGAGCTGACGCTCCAGACTCCGGAAAGCTTTTTTGAGCGTTTCCGCATTGAGATACACGTTCGCCACGAGGTGACAGACATTCATCCGGAAAGAAAAACGGTAAGCATCCGCAATCTTGCCACCGGAGATGTTTTTGAAGAAGAATACGATAAGCTTCTTCTCTCTCCCGGAGCAAGACCTGTACCGCCCTCCCTTCCCGGAGCCAATCTGGAAAGACTTTTTACTCTGCGCACGGTAGAGGATACTCTGCTCATCCGCAGATTTATCGAGGAAAACAAGCCCTCGTCTGCCGTTCTCGCAGGAGGCGGATTTATCGGACTGGAGCTTGCAGAAAATCTCCGCGAGCTTGGTCTTGACGTTACAATCATTCAGCGTCCCCGCCAGCTTATGAATCCCTTCGATCCGGACATGGCAGCCTTTCTTCATGCCAAAATGAAGAAAAAGGGAATTCATCTGCTACTCGGCCACTCGGTGGAAGGCTTCCAGGAAAAAGACGGCTGTATCGAAACTCTGCTTGCCGACGCGCCGTCCGTATCCTCTGATATGGTCATTTTCGCCGTCGGCGTCGCCCCTGATACTTCGCTGGCTCAAAAAGCCGGGCTGCAGCTCGGTCTGAAGGGAAGCATTCTTGTCAATGATAAAATGGAAACATCCGTACCTGATATTTATGCTGTGGGAGACGCTGTACAAATCCGCCACCTTGTAACGGGCGAAGACGCTCTTATCTCCCTTGCAGGTCCCGCCAACAAACAGGGACGCATCGCCGCCGACAATATCTGCGGAATCAGCAGCCGTTTCAAAGGCTCTCTTGGCTCCTCTGTCATAAAAGTCTTCGATATGACGGCTGCCGTCACGGGAATTAACGAAAAAACAGCCAGAAAGCTTGGTCTTGATTTCGATAAGGTCTATCTTTCGCCTGCGAATCATGCCGGTTATTATCCCGGAGGCCGCCTGATGACGATGAAGGTGCTTTTCGAGAAAAAATCACTCCGTCTTCTGGGCGCACAGATCATAGGCTATGAAGGAGTCGACAAACGAATCGACGTACTGGCGACCGCTATTCAGGCAGGTCTTGACGCTTCCAGACTCACAGAGCTTGATCTTGCCTATGCTCCTCCCTACTCGTCCGCAAAGGACCCTGTAAATATGGCAGGCTTTCTGATTGAAAATATCTCAAAGGGACTTTTAAAACAATACTTTTGGGATGAGATTGACGCGCTGCCCCGGGACGGAAGCGTAACGCTTCTCGATACCCGCACAGCGGAAGAATACAATCGTGGACATGTGGACGGCTTCCGCAATATACCTCTCGACGAACTACGTGATCATCTTGCGGATCTGCCAGCCCAAAAGCCGGTATATGTGATCTGTCAGAGCGGCTTAAGAAGCTATCTCGCCTGCCGCATCCTGACACAGAACGGCTTCGACTGCTACAATTTCTCCGGAGGATACCGTCTCTATGAAACAGTCCGCCGCGACAAATGCGCGGCTGCCGAAGCCTTTCCCTGCGGAATGGACAAGCCCGGCAGCACTCAGTAAATGTTTTTCCTATTCTTCGCAAAGCTTTTCCAGCTGTCCCGGATCTGTGATTTCCACAGTTCCCCGGGACAGCTTTACCATGCCTTCACTCTGAAAATAGCGAAGCATTCTGGTCACAACCTCCCGGGCTGTCCCGAGATGGTTTGCCAGCTCTTCGTGCGTCGTTTTAAGGATCTCCGATTTTTCCAGAGCGGCTTCGTTCAGGAGAAATTCTGCCAGCCTCTTATCGAAGCTCTTCCACATAATCTGCTCCATCAGCCACATCACCTCGGAAAAACGGCTTGCCATAATCTGATTTGTATAATTGGCAATCACAGCCGACTCTTCCATCAGCTCCTGATAGACACTTACCGGAACTACCCAGAATTCCGAATCCTTTTCTGCTTCAATCGTGATTTCAAACTGAATATTTCTGAGCATACAGGAGGCGGAGAGCAGGCAGAAGTCTCTCTCGAACAGGCGGTAAATTGTGATTTCCCTTCCCTCCTCCGAAACAATATAAGCCCGGAGCTGTCCGCTTCTTACAAGAAGAAGTCCCGTACATTCTATCGAATCATTGTGAATCACCGTTCCCTTGGAGACACTGCGTATCCTCACACTTTCACGCAGTCTCTTCTGCTGTGTCTCTGTCAGCTTTCCCCAGACCGGAAAATATTCTGAAAACTCCATCTTCTCTCCTCCTTATCCTTCCCCCGGCGCCGCTAACGCAGCCTTTTTGCCACCTCTTTGGCTGTCGGCGTAACTGCCAGACCTTCCTGTCCTGTTTCCCGCAGGCAGGCAGGAATCTGTCTTCCTATACGCCGCATGGAATCGATCACTTCATCCGGCGGTATGGCGCTTCTTAAGCCTGCCGCCGCCATATGAGACGCTGATACGGCATTGACAGCGCCAGCCGCATTTCTTTTTATGCAGGGAACCTCCACAAGCCCGGCTACCGGATCACAGGTAAGACCCAGCATACTTTTCAGAGCAAGAGCTGCTGCATGCGTAATCTCTTCTGCTCCTCCGCCTTCCAGATAAGAAAGAGCTCCTGCCGCCATGGCGGAGGCGGAACCTATCTCTGCCTGACAGCCTCCTTCCGCGCCTGCAATACTTGCGCTGACTGCAAGAACCTCCCCGATTCCCGCAGCCACAAAGAGAGCTTTTACCATCTGCTCCTCGGAAGCTTTTTTCTGTTCTCTGTAAGTTAACAGGACGGCAGGAATCACGCCGCAGGAGCCTGCCGTAGGCGCAGCCACAATTCTCTTCATACAGGCGTTGGATTCTCCCATCTTTACCGCCTTTTCCACGGCTTCCGAAAGAAAATCTCCCATCAGGCTTCCGCCCTTCCTGCGCAGACTTTCAAGCCTGTCTCCGTCCCCTCCTGCAAGACCGCTTGCCGAACGAAGTTTTGCGTCATAAAAAGAGTCCGCCTCCTCCATCGCACGGTACATAGAGCGCATCGTCTCAAAAGACTCTTCTTCTGACACATTCCTTTCCTGCATGTCGCTTTCCATGACAACGCGCCAGAATTCTTTTCCGCTTTTCTGAACACTGTCTGTGATTTCTTTTAAATATGCAAAGCTCATAATACTCCTCTTCTACAACAGACTGAAATAAGTAACCTTTTCAATTCCTTTTCTGCGGGAAAGTTTGTCGAGGGCAGTTTCAGGAACCTCCTGATCACACTCAATCACCATCACCGCCCGGCTTCCGCGCACAGATCGATACAACTGCATTGTGGCAATATTAATCTCATTTTTTGCCAGCATCCCCGTTACCTCCGCCACATGCCCCGGCTGATCCTGATTGTGCACAATAAGCGTAGGATAATTTCCTGAAAAATTAGCGCTCAGACCGTCGATACTTGCTATATTAATGCAGGAGCCTCCAAGAGATTCCCCCACCATCTCCATTTTCCTTCCGCCCGTTCCTGTCAGAAAAAGCTGAGCGGAATTGGGATGTCCCTCCCGTATCTTTGCCTCGCCGAAAGTAATTTCCATTCCCGCCTCTTCTGCCAGCCTGATGCTGTCCGGAATTCTCTCATCATCCGGAGCCATTCCAAGAAGCCCGGCTGTAATCGCCTGCCGTGTTCCATGTCCCTTTCCTGTAGCCAGAAAAGAACCGTACAGCAAAATTTCTGCCTTTGCTACCGGTTCTGCCAGAAGCTTTCCTGCCACATAACCGATCCTTACGGCTCCCGCCGTGTGCGAGCTTGACGGTCCTACCATTACGGGACCTACAATATCAAATAAATTCATTTCTTACCTCTGCCATAAATCTGATGAATTACAACTAAAAAACGTCTACTGGACGTTTTTGCCGTATACCTGACAGCAAAAAAGCCGCCCGTTCCTGAACACGGACGACTTTCTGTAATGTGAAAAAAGTTTTTTTGTTGTCCACAGACTCCGAAAAGTCCTGATGATCCTCCGTTTTAAGTGGACCAGAGGGGAATCGAACCCCTGTCCGAAAGCCTGTTC
>CAUWNO010000007.1:0-25988 GCA_963559965.1 uncultured Lachnospiraceae bacterium
TTCACAAGGGAATTTCCAAAGTTATGGAAGGGACGTTTATTTTCCGTATAATAAGTCGAGGACAGGCGATCTCCCACAACCATGTCGGAATTTTCTTCCAGAACCTTGCGGACCATCTCAGGAGCCGCTTCCGCCGGATAAGTATCGTCTCCGTCTGCCATGACGTAAACTTCCGCATCTATCTCCCGGAACATCCTGCGAATCACATTTCCCTTTCCCTGCTGGTATTCGTAACGTACAACTGCCCCTGCCTCTCTGGCAAGATCCGCCGTTCCGTCCGTCGAATTATTATCATAAACGTAGATTACCGCCTCTGGCAGCGCGCGCCGGAAGTCTTCTACGACCTTTTTCACCGTTTTGCTCTCATTGTAGCAGGGTATCAGTACAGCTATCCTGTCCATTATCAAGTCCTCCGTCTTTCTTCTATCCTTCTTATTCCTGCATTTTTTATTCCCGTATTTTTTATTTCTGTATTTTTACTTCTGCATCTTCTCCTGCTGCGCCGCTTCTTCTTTCTTTTCCTTTCCCCCTGCTCCATATGAGCCAGAGAATCAGAGGCGCGCAGGCAAGAAACGGATAATGATAACGCATTTTCACTACAGGACCAAGAAGATTCGTCAGGAAATAGGCTCCAAGCGGCACAAGCGCCGTCATTCTGCTCCATTCTCTGCGGTAAAGGAGTAAAAGCACGGCAAACAGCCACAGCCAGGTATAAGTTCCAAGATTAAAGGAAGCCGCTGCAACTGGGACTTTCTGGAACGACGCCTCATTTCCGATACGTCTGTAAAATTCCGAGAGCGCCGGAATCTTTGATTCCATTACAACGTCCACATCCTCCCGGAATTCCTTGCAGTAATATTCAAAATAATCTCTCCCGTTTTTTGTATCTTCAATAGAGTTTCCCGGATACCAGTAACCAAAGGTATTCACCAGAAACGAATCCACATAAATCTTCTTGTGACGCATTCCTGCCGATACCCATGCTTTCAGAAATGGAGCCGGGTCTTCTGCAAATCCTTTGCCGTTAAAATATGCTTTGACCGGGTCTGCAAAACGCGGCAGATAAGAATTCATTCCTTCCTCCTCAATAACAGAGAGAAAGGCTTCCTTCTCTTCTTCTGTAAGCCCCTGCTGATCAAGATTATACACGCGGGCGGCAGACTGCATCAGCACGCTGCACATTTCACGCGGATCTCCCTTCTCGATACCAAGGGCGCTGTAAACAGGTCCGTTATAGATTCCGTATAACCCTACGCACACAAGACAGAGAAGAAGCATTCTTTTCCAATATGCACGGAATGCCAGAAGAAGAAACGGAACAGTGAGCAAAAAAGCATGAAATCCGTTGTTTCTGAATGCAAAAAGAAAAAATACATGGATACAAAAAGCCGTCTGCCTTCGTACCGATGAAAAAAACGCCTCCCTGTCATCTTCTATCCTGAGAAGTCTGACAACAAATGCTGCAAAGACAGCCGTAAAGAGAGAATCCTTCGTTGCGCACAGAGCCATAAGGCTGTTTGCCGGATGGAATCCCAGAAAAAGAAGCGTCCCAAGCCAGAGCCAGCGCGGAGCTTTTCTTTCGCGCAGATAGAGACAGAGATCGGCATACAGGGCTGACATAAGACTCATCTGTAAAAGGGAATAAAGAAGAGCTCCCGTCTGATTCGAGCCTGTCAACGCACGTCCCAGCATTCTTGTAAATCCCAGCATGGCTGTGTGAAGAATCGGATGGTGACCTGTGATTGTCCCGTCTGCAAAGGCAGCCAGCTGCCAGCCGCAGTCATAGGAGAAAATACCCGGCCACGAAGCAAGAAGTACAGGAATCCATGACAGAAAGAGTACAGCCCAGAACAGAAGAAACCATCGCTTTCTCTCTCCCGGCTTCAGTACACAGCCCTCTGAGTCATTTCCTCTTCCCCTCTCAAGCGTGCGAAGACCGAAAGCTGTGCAAATCCCGAAAAATGGCGTCAGACATAAAACCGCCAAAAATACATCTCTGTGCCAGATCGTCTCCGTGTAGTTCAGGGACATGCCAAAGCCTGTAAGAGACGCAAAGAGAAGACCTCCCGCAAGCCCGAATATCAGAAGCCTGCGGGACACCTTCTCTGCAAAAAAACGATGTCCCACATACATAAAAGCGCCAAAGGCAGCCATACAAAATACACTGTTGGAAAACAGCGTACTCTCCGTGCGAAGCCCGTAGAGAAAATTGACGCCTGTCACCGCCAGAAAGGCTGCAAACGCCGCTATGCTGTTTCCTGTCAGGGAAGTTCTCTTTTCCATTTGCTCTTCCTTTTATCTCTCCCGCCCTTTACTTAATCGTATAATCGGAATAGTCCAGCGAGAAATTCGGATTGAAATAGGGATCTCCTGCATCCAGATCCTCTTTCCACTTGCTGCGGAACAGGTCTACCTCATTCTGGAAACGCTTCAGCTTCTCTCCCTCTTCCATTCCCCTTGTCTTGGATTCATAATGGAACAGTTCGGCGAACGGCGTAAACACATTCAGGTATCCTGCATGGCGCAGCTTCAGGCAGAAATCCACATCATTAAAAGCTACGCTGAAGGTCTCGTCAAGACCTCCCACCTCATCGTACTGTTCCCGGCTTACAAGGAGGCAGGCTCCCGTCACAGCCGTCACATCCTGCGCATAGCAGAGACGTCCCATATAACCAAGATGCATCTTATCATCCTTATAATGCGTATGACCTGCAGCCCTGTGCGCTCCCAGACCAATCACAATACCCGCATGCTGAATCGTATTGTCCGCATAATAAAGCTTCGCGCCGACTGCTCCCACATCCGGGCGCTGCGCATACATCAGAAGCTCCTCCATCCACTCCCGCGTGATAATCTTCATATCATTATTCAGAAGAAGTACATACTTTCCGTTTGTAAAGCTCACGCCGAAATTATTGATACGGGAATAGTTGAATTCTCCTTCATATTTTACAACGCGTATCTTCGGATTGTGCTCCAGTGCCTTATAATAATCAAAGATTTCCTTTGTCTCACTGTTATTCTCAACAATGACAATCTCATAATTCTCGTAAGTAGATTTATTGACAATAGACTCTACACAGCGTGATAAGTCCTCCATATGATCCCTGTTGGGGATGACAATGGAAATCAGCGGGCGTTCCAGAAGGGGATAGCGAATCCGGAAAATCGTCGGGAAGGCTCTTGTGCTTTCCACCTTCACTTCCCATCCATATAAGTCCTTAATATGATCGTGAACCGCTCTCTTCGCCGCGTCTACCGCATACGTCTTCGCATTGATGTCCTGTGCCACAGAAGCCTTATGCGATCTCCAGTAATACAGAGCCTTCGGCACATGATACACAAGCTTTGCCTTCTCTGTCAGGCGAAGAATCATGTCGTGATCCTGACTTCCGTCATAGGCGCTGCGGAAAACGCCCGTCTCATCGAGAAGTTCTCTGGAAAATGCAGAAAAATGACAGATGTAATTATTTCCGCGCAGATTATCCTTCGCATAATCCGGCTTAAAATGAAGCACGATCATATGATCGACGCTGTCGCCCTCAAAGGTAATCTCATCGCAATACAGATAATCAGCACCCGTCTCGTTAATCACCTTGGCATACTCGTAAAGCACAGCCGGATGAAGAATATCGTCATGATCAAGAAGTGCGATATATTCGCCTGTTGCCAGCTTCAGACAGGCATTTGTATTTCCTGAAATGCCCTCGTTATGATCCAGCACCTGATAAACAATTCTCTGATCCTTCTGTGCATAGCTTCTGCAGATTTCTCCTACATACGAATGTTCGCTGTCGCTTCCGTCCGCAAGGCAAAGCTCCCAGTTCTGATAGGTCTGAGCCTGCACACAGTCCAGAAGCTCCCGAAGAAACTTCTCCGGCGTATTGTAGAGAGGAGTCAGAATACTGAATTTTATATTTTTTTCAAAAACGGTCTCCCGCTGCTTCTTTGCCTCCTCCGGAGACGGAAAGCTGGCTGTACCGTGATTTTTCATATTTCTGCGCTCTCTCACCTTACTGCGGAGCTTGCGCATCACTCCCGGAATGGAACCATAACGTGTGAGCCGATCGCGTGTCTTCTCATAGAAATGAAGGCATTTCCGAAGCGGAGTCGCCAGCTTCCATGCGAAGCTTCCCTTAATTCTGTCAAGCTTAAAATGAAGCTCTTCAATCTCCTTTTCAGACTCCTCAAGCTTGCTCACAAGGACTTCCGTCTTTTCACGTTCTGCCTCATATAATTTTTTATAATCGTTCTGTAATTCCTGATTCTCCATGTTCTCCCTCATATAACGTTTACATCAGCTTCTCGTTCGGATCTTCATAGGCGTCGCAGACCTCCTCCGCCTCGCCTATCATACGGATATGCCCCTTGTCAATCCAGATTGCCTTGTTGCAGATCTCCTTTACCTGCTCAATGCTATGCGATACGAACAATACCGTCGTATTTCTGTCCATCATTTCCCGGATACGTTTTTTGCATTTATTCTGGAACTGATAATCTCCCACAGAAAGGATCTCGTCGATAATAAGAATATCGGCGTCTACAATGGTCGCTATCGAAAATCCCAGACGCGCCAGCATACCGGAGGAAAAGTTTTTAATCGGAACGTCCACAAAACGTTCCAGACCTGCAAATGAGATAATATCGTCAAATCTCTCTTCCAGCATCTCTCTCGGATATCCAATCAGCGCCCCGTTCAGGAAAATATTTTCTCTTGCCGTCAAATCGTGATCAAAACCTGCTCCAAGCTCTATCATCGGAGCAATCGTTCCCGCCGTCTCTACGCTGCCCTTTGTCGGCTTTAATACTCCGGCAATAATTTTCAGCATCGTACTCTTACCGGAACCGTTCATGCCCACAAGACCTACAGAATCGCCTTTGCGTATCTCAAAACTGATATCGTTGAGCGCCCAGAATTCCTCATAGAAAAGCTGGCGTTTCAGCGCTTTAATAACATATTCTTTGATACTGTCCACCTTTTCTCTGGACAGATTAAAGCACATGGATACATTATTTACTTCAATCGCATTTTCTATTTTCATGCCGCTCTCCTATATTTTCAGTATAAAGCTGTCCTGAGACTTCTTAAAGACAAGAGAACCTACCGCAAGGGCAATCGCGCACCATACGATACTCTGTATATGCAGATAAGCCGGAGCTGTCACGCCGTCCAGCACTACGCTGCGGAAAATTTTGATGAAAGCCGTCAAAGGATTGGCATTAATAATAAACACAACCCAGCGCGGCGCGTTATCAAGAATATTCATCGGATAAATAACAGGCGTAAGGTACATCCACGCTGTCGTAATCACGCTGTAAAGGTGCATCAAATCTCGGAAGCTTACCGCTGCCGCCGACAAAAACAGGCTGACGCCCGTCGAAAAGACGAGGACGTACAGAAGAGGCACGACAGCCAGAAGAACTGTCGGCGTAACCCTCGCCCGCGTTACAGCCATCACAATGACAAGCGCCAGCATTGACGCCAGAAGATTCACTCCGCTGGACATTACCTTCGTGATCGGGAACAGGTATTTCGGCACATATACCTTTTTAATCAGCTCGCCGCTGTGAACGATAGAACCCATCGCTATACTTGTCGACTCATTAAAAAAGTTGAAAATCACCTGCCCGCAGAGCAGATACACAGGAAAGTTCTCAATATCTCCGTACCGCGAAAAGAAATAGGAGAATACAATGGACAGAACCGTCATCATAAGAAGCGGATTCAGCACTGTCCAGAGCAATCCCAGGATAGAACGCCTGTATTTGGTTTTAATGTCTCTCATCACCAGCTGGTCAATCAGAGCGCGGTATTTTACAAAAACACTAAGCAAGCTCACGGCGGTATCCTTTCTGAATCAGATGGTTTATCACAGCAATCAGGGCAAAAGCTCCAAGCCACACCATTCCGAATCGGAAGAAACTGAAGGTCAGCACTTCCCCGTTCGGTCTCGGCATGGAATAGTAAGCGTTGTTAAAGATGAAAAGCTCTGTACAAAGAGCAATATAGACAGCCGCGAAAAAGGTGAAGATATTCCCTTTCCCGAAAATCACCTTCCAGGGACCTCTGGCGTCGTGCTGAAGCTTCCAGATTCCGGAGGAATAGATATCCTCCTCTTCAATGCGCAGGCGCCTGTTCTCCTGCTCCAGCGCATGCTTTTCGTTCATCGCCACATCCAGCTTTCCAAGAAGCTGCTCTTTTTCCTTCTCCGAAACACTGTGCTTTTTTATTTCCTGCCAGTAAGGCTTGTCGGCAAGCCCCAGCTCCAGCACCTGAAATACAGCTTTTGCTCCTGTCAGCTTAAGGCACAGAGCCTCATCCACAAAAAATTTCGGGTCCTTATGAAGATATACGAAAATCGGATCGAAATCCACATCGCTGTTTGTCTTAATACGAGAAGGCGCAATCTCCTTTGTCTCTCCATTCTCATAGCTCAGAGAAAGGCTTACGAGCTTCACCATGCTGCTGTCCTCCAGAAGAGGATCAAAGCGGAAACCGCAGGTATGCTCAAACTCTCTCAGGTCAAATTCCAGAGCGACCTCCTCGCCGGGTACGCAGGTATATGGCACAGTCAGGGAATCTTCCGGACGGAAATCCTTTCCCGTATCAATAAACACCTCTGCCGTCAGCTGTCTTTTTTCTTCCATCTATTTCTTCAACTCCTTAATTCCGCCCCATTTCTGATCCTTTTCAGAGATGATAAGTTCCATCCCTTCCGGAATCGGCCACTCTACCCCGATATCCGGGTCGTTCCATGCAAGACCGCCCTCATCGTTCGGATGATAAAAATCGGTACACTTGTATGCAAATTCAGCATAATCTGAAAGAACGAGGAATCCGTGCGCAAAATTCTTCGGAATAAAAAACTGCTTCTTATTCTCTGCCGACAGGCGTACGCCGTACCACTGTCCGTAGGTCTTAGAACCTTCTCTTAAGTCTACCGCTACATCGAACACCTCTCCGCTCACAACGCGCACAAGCTTGTCCTGCGGATAATGAATCTGAAAATGCAGTCCTCTCAGAACGCCTTTCTTGGAAGCAGACTGGTTATCCTGCACAAACTCCAGATCAATACCCGCTTCTTTGAAATCGTTATAATTATATGTCTCCATGAAATAGCCCCGCTCGTCCCCGTAAACCGCAGGCGTAATCACCTTCAGTCCCTCGATCGGGCAGGTCTCTACCGTTATCTTTCCCATCTTTTTGTCTCCTGTTTTACAGTCCGTTTGCCACATCTACCAGATACTGTCCGTAAGCTGTCTTAAGAAGCGGCTGCGCCAGCTTTAAAAGCTGATCTCTGTCAATAAAGCCTCTGCGGTACGCAATCTCCTCGATACAGGAGATATACATACCCTGACGCTTCTGGAAGGCTGCGACAAAATCTGCCGCGTCAAGAAGAGCGTCGTGGTTTCCCGTATCAAGCCATGCGAATCCGCGTCCCAGCGTCTCCACCTGAAGCGTTCCGCGGCGCAGATATTCATTGTTGATGCTTGTAATCTCAATCTCGCCTCTTGCGGAGGGCTTTACATTCTTCGCGATCTCTACAACGTCGTTATCGTAAAAGTAGAGTCCCGGAACGGCATAATTAGACTTGGGATGCTCCGGCTTCTCTTCAATCGAAAGCGCCTTTCCATTTTCATCAAAATCTACTACGCCATACTCTCTGGGATCTTTTACATAATAACCAAAGATGGTCGCTCCTGTCTTTCTCTGCGCAGCGTTCTTCAGAACTGCGGAGAAGCTCTGTCCATAGAAAATATTATCCCCGAGAACCAGAGCCACATTATCGTCTCCGATAAATTCCTCGCCGATAATAAACGCATCCGCCAGACCTCTCGGATATTCCTGAACCGCATAACTCATCTTCATGCCGAGCTGCGATCCGTCTCCTAAAAGTTCTTCAAAAACAGGAAGATCCCGCGGTGTGGAAATAATCAGCACCTCGCGGATACCAGCCAGCATCAGCGTGGACAGCGGATAATAAATCATCGGTTTGTCATATACCGGCATAATCTGCTTGGAAATCGCCTTTGTCAGCGGATAAAGTCTCGTTCCTGCTCCGCCTGCCAGAATAATTCCTTTCATTGTAACGTCCTCCGTTTCTAACGCACACGGGGGACAGCACTCTGGATGACTGTCCCCATCTGCATCGTATTTTATTCGTTCCTACGCCTCAGCGTGCGTATACATCTCTTCGTAATACTTCTGGTAATCGCCGCTCGTCACGTTCTTCATCCACTCTTCATGCTCGAAGAACCACTGAATCGTCAGACGGATACCGTCCTTGAACATCGTCTCCGGATACCAGCCGATCTCTTCCTTAATCTTGTCCGGGGCAATCGCATAACGGCGGTCGTGTCCCTTTCTGTCTTCCACATAAGTGATAAGATCCTTGCTCACAAGCTTCTTTCTTGGATCATCGTCCGGAAGCATCTCCTGTAAGGTCTCGAGAATAATATTGATAATCTCGATATTCTGCTTCTCATTATGTCCGCCGATATTATATCTCTCGCCGAGACGTCCTTTCTCCTGAACCATATCGATCGCCTTCGCATGATCGTCCACATAGAGCCAGTCGCGGACATTCTTTCCGTCTCCGTATACCGGAAGCTTTCTTCCCTGAAGCGCATTATTGATAATCAGAGGAATCAGCTTCTCCGGGAACTGATAAGGACCATAGTTATTGCTGCAGCTTGTAATATTGATCGGGAATCTGTAGGTATCCCAGTAAGCCTTTGTCAGCATATCGCCGGACGCCTTGCTGGCAGAATAAGGGCTGTGGGGCGCAAACGGCGTTGTCTCATAAAAGTAAGTGTCTCCTTCTTCCAGAGAACCATAAACCTCATCCGTAGATACATAGAGGAACCGCTTGTCTTCCTTAAAGGTCCCGTCCGGCAGCTCCCATGCCTTCTTCGCCGCATTCAGCATGACAAGCGTTCCCAGCACGTTCGTTTCCACAAAAATCTCCGGATTTCTGATACTTCTGTCTACATGGCTCTCTGCCGCAAAGTGAACGACACGGTCAATGTCATTTTCCTCAAAAATCTTCTCAATCGCTTCTCTGTCGCGGATATCCGCCTTCACAAACGTATAATTCTCCTTATTCTCTACTTCCTTCAGGTTTTCGAGATTTCCTGCGTAAGTCAGCGCATCCACATTGATAATGCGGATGGAATCTCCATACTTACGAAACATATAATGAATATAATTGGAACCGATAAAGCCGGCTCCGCCGGTAACAAGGTAGGTTCTCATACTAAAATCCTCCATTTTCTTTTCCCTCCCGGAGCTGTTTCCGGGCATTATTATCTATAGTATATCATTAAAACAATGTAAGAGCAACAATTTTAGCGCTGTCCCTGTAAAAGCCTGTCAGCCTCTTCCTTTTCTCCGCTCTCTCTTCCCGTAAAACCAGAGATTCCATCCAGTCCCAGCAGGATAAATATTGGCACAAAGTTAATCAGGTAGCGCGAACGCGTCTCCCAGATAAGGAGAAATAGAAACAGTCCGAACACAGCAAGCTGCATGGCTCCCGCCTCACGCACCTCTCCCTTTTTCCATATATTTTTTATGAGAGACGTAAGGATTCCCGTAAGAAGCAGAAGATGAACCGCACTGCAGAAGCGGTAGGTCTTTGGATAATCCGCCCCGTCATACAGCACCCAGGAATGAAGCCAGCTTTCCTTCATCGGATCTCTTCTCAGCTTTTCCGGCGCAAAGTACACGCCGTCTCCCCAGGTGAAACGCACTTTATCCTTTAAATGAACCGCCAGTCCGTCCGCACCATATTCTTCCCATTTTTTTCTGATAAACTCTCTGTCTGCCGCCTTTTTCGCTTCACGCCCCTCTGCAGATGCTGTCATCCAGTACACATCCGCATTGTAACCGCCGTTTCCCTCCAGTCCCATGGCAATCCAGTGTTCCAGAGGAAATTCATTCTTTTCAGCCTCCGACGCATCCATAAACTGCATCTGCCCCGGAAGGAATGTCAGAAAACCAATGAGCAGGAGCCAGGGAACCAGAAGAAATACGCTTTCCTTCACATGCTCCGCAAGCTTTCCCTTCTGAAGCCAGATATGAATCAGGAGCGCAATCATAATTACGCCAAGACTTCCCTTTATTTTATAGCCTGCCGCAAGGAGAACCGCCGCCGCAAGAAGAAAGCGGCTGTCTTTTTTTCTCATCTGATAGAGAAGAAAGCTTCCCGTCACAAAGGGCAGCGCAAAGGTATCTGTATAAAAAATAGGCGCGTGCATATAAAACGGAAGAAACACCATGCACAGGAGCATACCAAGAACCGCTGTTCTTACCCCGTACATCCGCTTTGCCAGAATTGCAAAAAATGCAAGTCCCAGGGTAATCAGTCCTGCATTCAGCAGCACTCCCAGCATAATGTATGAACAACACCATCCAAAAAGCTTAAAAAAGCCTGCAAGAAACAGGCAGACCGCCACATTATTGGGATATGTAGTAAAGTACCAGTTGCTGCCATCAGAAAATTTTCCGTCCTGCGCAAGCTCCGAAGCCCCCTGATAAACTGCTCCGAAATCCCAGCCCGGATATACGCGAAGCTCCATTCCTGCATACACAAGCCCTGCCGCCGTCGCTGCAAGAACCGTCCACATCAGAGCTGTCCATACTTTTTCATGATTCCAAAACCGGGGAAAAAATTTTTTAATCAGAAAAGCTGCAAGAACAGCTCCTCCGCAAAGCGCCGCCGCCAAAACGCATATCTTTTTCGTCTCTGTCATACTTCTGGACACATTCCAGAGCATCCACATCCATATTATGCCGAACACAGAGGAAAACAGAAGCATACAGCCTCTTCGTATCTTATCTGTCACTCTTTCTTTTCCTTTCCGGTTTCATCTGCGTTTTTCCGACAGCCGTTACTCCTTAATCACCGTTCCAGCCGTTCCGTGAAGGGCTTCCTTAGCTTTGGAAAGCTCTGCTATCACTGCCATACGTCCTTCGCGTCCCGACACAAAGGAAGCGCCCGCAGCCATCTTCGGAAGCATGGAGGCTCTGGGGAACTGTCCGGCAGCCGCATACTCTTCCACTTCTTCCGGAGTCACCGTATCGAGCTGCTTTTCTCTGTCTGTTCCGTAATTGATAGCCACCTTATCCTGACTTGTCAGAATCATCAGCATATCTGCGTCAAGAAGCTCCGCCAGCTTTCCGCTTGCGTAATCCTTCTCAATTACGGCGCTGGCGCCTTTCAGATGATTTCTCTGACGAAGAACCGGGATTCCGCCGCCGCCGCATGCAATCACAACCTGATCGGCGTCAAGAAGCGCCCGGACAGCGTCAATCTCCACAATATCTGTGGGCTTTGGAGCAGCCACAACACGGCGGAAGCCTTTGCCTTCTTCCTCCGCCACAAAGTTTCCTTTTTCCTCTTCGGCTGCCGCCTCTTCTGCCGTCATATAACGTCCAATGACTTTAATAGGCTCTGCAAATGCCTCATCATACGGATCTACAACTACCTGTGTGATAATCGTGCTGACTGTCTTCGTAATCCCTCTGTTCAGAAGCTCTTCCCGGATAGCGTTCTGAAGATCGTACCCAATATATCCCTGACTCATGGCAGAGCAGACTGACATCGGAGCAAATGTATAATCCTGATGCACCTTTCCAAACTCATTCAAAGCCGTATGAATCATGCCTACCTGAGGCGCATTACTGTGAGAGATGGCTACCTGACAGCCCTCCTCCACCAGATCTGCTATCGCCTTTGCCGCGTTCTTCACAGCTGTCATCTGCTCCGGCAGCGTTGTTCCCAGCGCTCTGTGTCCCAGAGCAACTACTACTCTCTTTTTTTCCATATCCGTTACCTCGTTCAAGTATTGATAAAAATATTATAGTTGGTTCGTCCCTAAAAAGCAACGAAAACCCTTTCTATCTGTAATTGTCCGTACATTTCACACAGCCGCTGTCCCTGCTGCAGTAAAAATCATCTACGGTATCATCAACTCTTGTGCAGGTCGCCTTCAGAAACCGCACCGTATGCACGACTTTGGAAGCATCCACCGGACAGGTCGTGTGAAAGGTCTGCGTATAAGAACGTTCCTCCCCGCAGCCATGTTCTCCCGTTTTCCTAAAATCTGAAATCTCTCTTTCCATGCCTTATCTCCTCCAGATTCCGGGCTGCAGCAGCCCTGATTTTATCACTTGCCACTTTTTCCAGCTCTCTTTGTATCACAGCCTCTCCCCTGCGCCGCGTTTCCTCCGAAGCATAGTCCTCCAGATATTCCTGCAGCGTCATCAGAGCGTTGGGCTGGCAGCAGTTCGCTATCTGCCCTGATTTTACAAGGGACATAAAACGGTCTCCCGTTCTTCCCTCCCTGTAGCATGCCGTACAAAAACTCGGTATATATCCAAGCTCCAGAAGCCAGTTTACAATCTCGTCCAGTGTACGCGTATCGCTTACGTCAAACTGCTCGGAATGTTCGGCTTCTTCCGGAGCGGCGTAGCCGCCCACGCTCGTTCTGGAACCTCCGCTCAGCTGCGAGACGCCCAAATCCAGCACTTTCTCCCGCGTCGCCTGCGATTCCCGGGTGGAAATAATCATACCCGTATAGGGAACAGCGATACGAATGACTGCCACCATTTTCGCAAACAGCTCATCCGAAACAGCGTTTTCAAACGAAGCTGCATCGATATCGTCGGCATTTCTGATTCTCGGTACGCTGATTGTATGCGGACCCACGCCGAATACCTTTTCCAGATGCTCTGCATGCATCATAAGTCCCGCAAAATCATAACGGTAGGTATTCAGTCCGAAGAGAACGCCAATCCCCACGTCGTCAATCCCTGCATCCATCGCACGATCCATCGCCTCCGTGTGCCAGCGGTAGTCGTGCTTCGGTCCTGTGGGGTGGAGCTTCTCATAATTTTCTTTATGGTACGTCTCCTGAAACAGAATATAGGTGCCGATTCCAGCCTCCTTAAGTTTTCTGTAATTTTCCGTCGTCGTCGCCGCAATATTGACGTTTACTCTTCTGATGGCGCCATTTTTGTGACGGATTCCGTAAATTGTCCGGATGCTCTCCAGCACATATTCTATCGGGCTGTTCACCGGGTCCTCGCCCGTCTCCAGGGCAAGACGCTTATGTCCCATATCCTGTAACGCCGTTACCTCACGCACGATCTCCTCCTGCGTCAGCTTCTTTCTTGCAATCTGTTTATTTTTTGCATGATACGGACAGTAAGTGCAGCCGTTCACGCAGTAATTGGAAAGATAAAGCGGAGCAAACATTACGATACGGTTCCCGTAAAAACGCTGCTTAATCTCTCTTGCAAGAGCATACATCTTCTGATTCAGATCCTCCTCCTCACATTCAAGGAGCACAAGCGCCTCCCTGTGATTCAGCCCCTTCAGGTCTTTCGCCTTTTCAATCAGTGTCTCGATATATTCTCTGTTTCTTTTATTATCCTGTGCAAACCGGATAGATTCCAGAATTTCCCCGTGGTTGATAAAGTCCTCTGCATGTCTGGACGCCGGATTATACATAGACTGACCTTCCTTTCCTTTTTCCGGCTGACTTCGCCGGTCTCTCGTTTCCCTTTGTTTCTTCAGAATCATCTGTTTTTAAGTTTATCACGAACCCGGATTCCGGTCAAACAGACGCTGTTTTCTCCCGCGCTTGCAAACGTACGTTCTGACGTGTTATACTGAAGAAAAACGCTGATTTTTCAGAAAGGAGCCTCTTATGCCTGCCGAAAATACGGTTATCTTCCATATCGACGTAAATTCCGCCTATTTAAGCTGGACTGCTCTGGAAAAACTGAAAAACGGAAGCTCTGTCGACCTCCGAACCATCCCTTCTATCATAGGAGGCGATGAAAAAAGCCGTCACGGCGTCGTTCTCGCCAAATCCGGTCCCGCCAAGAAATTCGGCATCCGTACCGGCGAGCCTGTAGCTTCCGCTGTGCGGAAATGCCCCGGTCTTGTCATGGAACCTCCCGATCACCAGCTGTACAGACAATACAGCAAGGCGATGTTCGAACTTCTTTCTGACTTTACTCCGGATCTGGAACAGGTCTCCATTGATGAGTGCTACCTTGATTTCACCCCTGTTGCCCATTTCTATCCGTCTCCCGAAGCAGCCGCCGCCCTGATGCGCGACCGGATTTTCAATACCTTCGGCTTCACGGTAAATATAGGTATCTCCAGTGTCAAGGTTCTGGCAAAAATGGCAAGTGATTTTGAAAAGCCGGGAAAGATCCACACGCTTTACCCTGAAGAAATCAGCAAAAAAATGTGGCATCTGCCAGTCTCCGATCTTTTCATGGTCGGAGGCAGGAGTGCAGCTGCCCTGGAGCGTCTCGGTCTTCGCACCATCGGCGATCTCGCCCATGCCGATCCAGACTTCCTTATCTCACATTTCAAAAGCCACGGAAAGCTGATATGGCAGTATGCCAACGGAATCGACCCCTCCCCTGTCATGCCGGAACACCAGGATGCAAAGGGAATCGGCAATTCCACCACTCTCGCTCTCGACGTCACCAACCCCGATGAGGCAAAAAAAGTTCTTCTTTCCCTGACCGAAAACGTCTCCCGAAGACTTGAAAAAGCGGGTCAGCTTGCGGGTACCGTCGCTGTGGAGATTAAATACTTTGATTTCTCCAAAGCCTCCCATCAGGCTCCGGCTTTTTCTCCCTGCTGCGATGTTCCTTCCCTGTACAGGCTTGCCTGCTCTCTCTTTGACTCGCTCTGGGACGGCCGTCCCGTGCGTCTGCTCGGTGTGCGCGCCTCCCGCCTCTCTGCCGCCGGCGATCCTGTCCAGCTTTCTATCTTCGATCTGCCTTCGCCCGCAGACCATACAGAAAAAGAAGAGGCGTCCTGCGCCCCTTCTCCCGATAAACTGAAAAAACTCGACGCCGCTATGAAGGATCTCCGAAAAAAATACGGAAAAGATATCGTTCACCGCGGTACGCCGCAATAGAGCCTACAGACTGTTCCTCCTGTAAATCAGCTTCAGACCTTTGAGAATCAGTCCGTCGTCCATCTCTATCTTCGTCCGGCAGTAAGGTATGATATATTTTGCCATCCCCCCTGTCGCAACTGCTGTCAGCGGCACTTCAAACTCTTCCTGAATCCGAGCCAGCACGCCGTCCACACAGGCTGCATTTCCGAAAAGAACTCCGCTTTTCATGCAGTCTACGGTATTGCTTGCAATCAGCTTCTCCGGCGGCTCCAGACTAATCTTCGGAAGCTGCGAGGTCCGGCTTATCAGAGAATCCAGAGCCACGTTCACTCCCGGCATAATCATGCCGCCCAATACCTGCTTCTTTTCATTAACAACCGTAAAGGTCGTCGCCGTTCCCATATCTACAATTACGAGAGGACAGGGGTATTCCTCCGCGGCAGCAGCAGCCTCGACCACAAGATCCGGACCAAGCTGCGCCGGATTGTCAATGCGGATATCCAGTCCCGTCTTCACTCCCGGTCCGACGACAAGAATCTCCCTTCCCGTCACCTTCTCCGCAGCCCTGCGGATGACATTCGTAAGAGGGGGAACCACCGAAGAGAGAATTCCTCCGTCCAGCTTTGTTCTGTCTATCCCGTAAAGCTCCAGGACTGTTTTGATACTGATTGCATATTCCAGCTCAGACTTTGTCCCGTCTGTGTGAAGTCTCTCTGCAAAGACAATCTCCTCATCTCTGATACAGCCCACCACAATATAGGTGTTTCCGATATCTATCGCTAAAATCATTCTTCTTCCTCCGTCTCGTTCTGGACATACATCCAGCCGTCTTCCGTCCGTTTCACCGTAGCCAGCTCCTGATACGTTCCCGTATCTGTCGTCAGATTTCTCTCTCTTAAAAGTCTGTTTGCCATCTTTCCAATCAAATCATAAATAACGGCAAAGGCGGGAACGCCTATAATCATTCCGACAAAACCGAAAAGCCCTCCGAACAGCAAAATAGAAAAGAGCACCCAGAAGCTGGACAGACCTGTAGAATTTCCAAGTATCTTCGGTCCCAGAAAATTCCCGTCAAACTGCTGGAGCACCAGAATAAAGAGAAGAAAATATATGCATTTCACAGGGCTTACCGTCAGTACGATAAGAGCGCTCGGAACTGCTCCGAAATACGGACCAAAAAACGGAATTACATTGGTCACTCCTACAATCACACTGATCAGCATGGTATACGGCATGTTCATCAGATTCATGCAGAAAAAGCAGAGAAATCCGATAATCAGAGAATCAAGAAGCTTTCCGCTGATAAAGCCGCCGAACATCCTGTCTATAAAACGCATCTCCGCCAGTATATCGTTTGCACGCTCTGTCTTAAAAAGGCTGTACAGAATCTTCTTTGCCTGAGCCGCAAAGCGCCGTCTGTTTGCCATCATATAGATAGCCGCAATAATTCCAATCAGGATATTTTTCACCACAACAAGGGCGCCGATAAGACCAGCCGACACGCCCGAAACTATCGTCTGCATATTCGGAATCAGTTTTGTCTCCAGCCAGTTCTCCACATTAATATAGAGCGTACCGCCCAGCTGATTTACATAATTTCCGAGTACCTCGTTATCTTCCAGACGCTGCTGAATCCATTCCGACCATTTTGTGACATTCTCCGGAAGCACTGCAACAATTCCCCTGATGCTTGTAAACACCTGCGGGAGTACCATGGCAAGCAGAAGATAAATTACCAAAATTCCAAACAGGATACTCAGTGTAATTCCCGCAGCTCCCGCAAGCTTTCCCGCCCGATCCTGATTTTTCATTTTTTTCTTCAAAATGACCTTCAGATGCTTTTCTATGAAGTTGCAGACGGGAGTCAAAAGATACGCTATCACAGCCCCGTAAATAAAAGGCATCAGAATTGATTTTACTATTCCCAGAAATGCAAGCATCTTGTCAAAGCGAAACAGCATAAAGAAAAATACAATACAAAGTATCACGCCCACAGCTCCCGCAAGGCTTATGTAGAGATATTTCCGAAACTGTCCTCCATTCATCTCACCCATCTCCTTACCTTTTTAAAGAGCGCGCCGAAAACTCCTGTTCCCGCGCACTCTCCTTTTTATTTTTCTCAGTTAAAGCCTACGAACCGATTGGCAATCCGGTAAGCCGCTTCTGAAATCTTTCTTCCGCTTTTTCCCGGAAGGTTCATCGTTCTTCCGAGAATACCCCATTTCAGCTCATAATAAAGCTTTCCGTCTTTTTTCTTAAGGTATTTCCACAATTCATACTTCTTCTGAAGATTCTCCTCCGTTCCGGAACGGATGGCTATGATAGAGGAAACCACCATAATAATCTCCAGATAGTTTTTCATATAATGGCGCAGTTTCTTGTTGGGAACCTGACGCGCATCCGAAAGACGGTAATCATCAATCATCAGCCTGTTTACCTTAAGCTGCTGATCGAGCCGCCCTATCATGACCTTTTCATTTACAGACTGATCCTCCCTGCCGATATAGTAGCGGTAGAAGTTCACATCCTTATAGTACAGATACTTTACATAGGGCAGCGGATGATAAACAAAAATATTATCCACATAGAAGGTGTGCTTCGGCAGCTCTAATCCACATTCCCGAAGAAGTTTTGTGCGATAAATCACCGAATGCATCAGAATATACTGCCCCTTGTGAAGGAATTTTACATCATCCCATGTAAAAATGCGATCCTGCGGAAAGGCAGAACGATAGCTCATCACCTTCTTGCGCTTCGCCCCTTCCTTTTCATACACAAAATTACTGATCAGCATATCTACTCCCGGGCGTCCTCCAGCAAGCTCTTCCAACGTCTTCAGAATCTCCTTGTAAGCCGATATGGAAACCCAGTCGTCGCTGTCTACTACCTTAAAGTAAAGCCCCGTTGCGTTGCGGAGCCCTGCATTGACCGCCTCTCCGTGTCCGCCGTTTTCCTGATGAACGGCTTTGACTATCGTCGGATACTTTTCCGCATACTCATCGGCAATCGCTGCCGTTCCGTCTTTGGAGCCGTCGTCTACGATAATAATCTCCACCTCTTCTCCTCCTACAAGAAGAGAGTGAATACAGTTACGCATATATGCTTCCGAATTGTAACAGGGAATTGCGATTGATAAAAGCTTCATAGGCCCTCCTTTTACTTAAGACTCCGGGCAAGGGCTATCGCCCTGCCTGCCATAGCGTCAATATTGTAATATTTATATTCCGCAAGCCTTCCCAGAAGATGAAAATCATTTATTTTCCGGGCAAGATCTGCATATTTCTGATAAAGCACATTATTTTCTTCGTTCATAATAGCGTAGTAGGGTATCTCTCCCTCCGCGCCGGTATAAGCAAAGGGATACTCCTTCACAATCGTCGTCCCCTCTGTTTTCTGACCTGTCAGATGTTTAAATTCTGTAATTCTCGTGTAATCCTCGCTGACTGTATAATTGACCACACTGTGTCCCTGATAATCTTCTCTGTCATAATATTCAAAATCAAAACGAAGCGAACGGTAGGGAAGACGTCCGAAACGGCAGTCAAAAAGCTCGTCTGCCGGACCTGTGTAGATCACAGCGCCCTGATGCTCTCTGCCTTCAAAAAAGACCTTTCCCGTCTCTTCCTGAATCGAAAGAACGTCCTTTGCATTCGTCTTTTTGCGCACCTCAATATTCGGATGATCCAGCATCCGCTCAAACATCGAAGTGAACCCCTTAGCCGGAACTCCCTGGTATCTGTCTGAAAAATAACGGTTATCATAAGAAATGACAACGGGCACGCGCCCTGTAACAGCCGGATCAATCTCTTCCGGCGTCTGTCCCCACTGCTTCATCGTATAGCGCAGAAATACATTTTCATAGACATAGTCCGCAATATCCCGAAGATCGGGATCCTGCTGCTCACGCAGCTTCAGAATCGGCACTCTCGCTCCGAAGCCAAAGGCTTCCGTCAGCTTTTTCTCCAGAATCGCCGCCTTTTCTTCTCCATACACAAGTTTCAGCGTGTTCAGATTGAAGGGAACAGGCAAAAGCTGATCACCGACACGGGCGACGACCTCATGTCCAAAGGCGTGCCATTCGGTAAAGCGCGAGAGCCACTGATATACCTCCTCATCGTTCGTATGAAAAATATGGGGACCGTACCAGTGTACAAGAATTCCCTTTTCGTCTTCTCCATCATAGCAGTTTCCGCCGATATGGTCTTTCTTTTCCAGAACAAGAACTTTTTTCCCCTGCTCCTCTGCCAGAACTCTGGCTGCCGCCGCACCGGCAATTCCTGCTCCAATCACAATTACGTCATACATCCTGCTGTCTCTCCTGTCTCTTCCTAGCGGTCTGTTCCTCTGTCCCGCTGTCTCTCTTTAAAATACTCCATATAAGCTCCGAAAGCAGAGGGAATGGAATACTTCTTCTGTATCTCCTCTTTTCCTACGAAAAACAGCTCTCCTGCTGTATTTTCCTCCTCCGGATCCTCGACTTTGATTACATAACCTGTCATCTGCCACTCCACATGACTGAAAATATGGCGCGCATCCGGAAGCTCCTGTATCTGAATCGGCGATAAGCCCTGCGCTTTCACATATTCCAGCGCTTCCTGACGCGCCGCGCGCCCTGCAAGATTCGGAAGCTCATAAAGCCCTGCAAGAAGACCTTCATCCGGTCTCTTTCTCAGGGCAGCCCTCTCGTCTGATATCAGAACAAGGACTGTCCTCTCTTCCTTTCTCCGCGCTTTCGCCTTTTTCTTTTTTGGGTACTCAAGCTCTGTTCCATCCGCATGTGCCGCGCAAAGCGCCGACAGCGGACATTCGCCGCACCGGGGATCTCCGTTTGGAACACAGACCGTGGCTCCCAGTTCAATCAACGCCTGATTGAAATCTCCTGCCCTTCCCTCCGGTATTGCCTCCTGAACCTCTCCCTCAAACCGCTTCTTTACCGGCTGCTTTAAGATATCGTCCCCGTTCTTTTCCAGTCTGGAAAGAACACGAAGCACATTTCCATCCACGGCAGGGTATTTCATTCCGAAGGCAATCGAGGAAACAGCTCCTGCCGTATAGCTTCCTATCCCCGGAAGAGAGCGTATCGCTTCATAATCCTCCGGCATCTCACCGCCGTATTCCTCCTTCAGAATCTGCGCCGCCTTCTGCATATTGCGCACCCGGTTATAATATCCCAGACCTTCCCACAGCTTCAGTATCTTATCTTCGGAAGCGTCTGCCAGATCGCTTATAGTCGGAAGTTCTCTGATAAAACGCTCAAAATATGGTTTTACCGCTTCCACCCTGGTCTGCTGGAGCATGATTTCCGATACCCAGACACGATATGGGGAACTGTCCTCCCGCCATGGAAGAATTCTTGCATGCGATTCGTACCATGTCAGCAGCGGTTCCGCCGCCTGAAGAAGCCTCTTTTCACTCATCTATAAACAAACCTCTATTCTCTGATCTATCGTCATCTCATCCGGAAGGATCTTACAGTCATACGCCAGGATCTGAACTCCTTCCGCCTCAGCCTCCCTAAGCATCTTCCCAAACTCCGGCTGTGTTCTGTTATTCGGAGAAAAACAATGTACGCCCTTCATCTGAATCACAAAGAGCACATAGGCGTCATAGCCCGCTTTACGACAAGCTATCAATTCTTTCAGATGTTTAAGCCCACGCTCTGTCGGCGCGTCCGGAAAAAGAGCTCTTCCATTTTCCTCCAGCGTAACTCCTTTTACCTCCATAAACGCCCTTTTCCCCTGCATTTCCAGATAGAAATCAAAGCGTGAATTTCCATACCGGCATTCCGGGCGGACCTGAATCTCCCGGCTTCCCAGACCTCCCGCCTTCAGCCACTCTGCCGCAGCCTTATTCGGCGCCTGAGAATCCATGTTAATCCATCTTCCGTCTTTTTTTACTGAAATCAAATCAAGCGCCGTCTTTCTTGCCGGATTATCCGACCTCTGCACCCGAAGCTTTGCGCCCGGCACAAGAAGCTCTCTGCACCGCCCCGTATTCTTTACATGGCAGATCTCGCGCTGCCCGGACTGCTCCACATACGCCACAAAACGGTTGGGACGTTCAAGGAAAACAGCGTCTTCCATATTATCATATCTCATATTCTCACAGGATACCCTTGTATTCTACTGGCATATTTTTAAATCCAGTTTGTCTTTTTCTTAAAATTCTGTAAAGAGACTCATCTTACGCAGCTATAACCATTCTCCGCATCAAAGCCGACAGCCGTCACAAAACGTTCCGTAAAATGATCATATACAAAAACATTCATACCATTAAGTGTCCGGATCTGGCTTTCCCCGTCATAGAGAAGGGAAATTCCAGCCGCATTAACAGAAGCCTCCAAATCAGAGGCTGCAAACTCTGTCTGACAGAAGCCTTCCTCCCCGGACAGTAAAACCGTATCGCGATCCGGTTCATGTATCCAGACGCCTCCGGATTTTATCACGGCTTCCGGCATCCCAAGCTCTGCAAGCGTCTCAGCCAGCGGCTGCTCTCCGTTATCATACGCCCCTGTCAGAGCGACAGCCCAGGTATAAGATGCGCTCGTATCCTCTTTCAGCAGCATAAGCAGATCATACCAGCCCTCTTCCTGCGAAAGCTCATAATTCGCACATTTCTGCGTCCAGTCAGCCGCGTTTTTGTCCCAGCTTTCATAAAGCCCGCCGCCTCTTCTATCCGGAAGATCGTAATTTTCTCTCAGGTATGAGGCAAGCCAGCGACTGAGCTTTTCAGAGCCTCTGTAGTTAAGATGTGAAAATTCAGCAAAATCCGTCTGCGGATCGATTTGAAGTTCCTCATACATCCTGTTAAAATCCAGGAACGGAATTTCCTCTTCTTCCGCTATCTCCGCGCATCTGTTAAATACCCTCTGCTCGCTTTCTATAATTCCCTGATACGGCGATATCATAAAGACAAGAGGAATCTCTTCCTGTTTTGAGAGGGCTATGATTTTCCGAAGATATTCTTCTGATTTTTCCGAAAGCTCTCCGCTTTCCGTCACGCCGCTCATATCAGCAAGCTCTTCATAAGGCTTCGTCACAAAGAGCGGATAAAAGCCCTTGGAATATTTCCCGTTGGGGTCGCCCAGAAACGGCTCAAAATCACTTCTCGAAAGCTCCTTATAGCGGGAATGGGAAACGGGATATTCCAGAAGATAGGGGAGCAGATGATCCGGTGTACTGACGCGGATATTGTCTATCTTATCTTTTGAAAACCGCATTCCAAAGGTATTTGTAATCGTCCTTGCTTCCTCGATATACTCTCTTGTCTCTATCGCCCGCACAAGCTCCACCACAAGAACCTTCGGTTCCTGATATTTGAGACTCTCTTTCATATAATAATAAGTATTCCAGAGCGGCTGAAGGCTGCCTGCCAGATCATAGGAAGGAATTCCTGCCTCCTCCCAGATAACTGCCGGATTGATGTCGGAATATGTATGGCTGCTTCCATAAAACATGACATCGATGCTTCCCGGCTCCTGCTCATAAAAGAGTTCCATCGGAAGGATTCCGTCCTCCTGCTTCAGGCTGAGCGCGTCGTTCAGCTTCCACAAAAGTCCGGCAGCCAGAGCAAGAAACACAGCCGCGCCAATAAGCTTCTTTTTCATTTCACACTCCTAAAACTGAAAATAAATAAACTGCTGCGCATCATATCCCGGTCCGTAAATTCCGAACACAGCAATCGCCGCTATCATGCACAAAAGAACTCCCCAGCGAAACCAGAGATTCTGCTTCGCCAGAAAGACGTCCAGTCTTTCCTTCTTAAAATACCGCAGCAAATCTGTCAGCAGAAGTACAAGAAGCCCTGCCAGAAGAATATTCATTTCCATCTGATCAAGTCCAAGGTGATAAAGTTCTCCGTTAAAGAAAGACCACCAGTCAGGCTTCGTGAACATCCGCCTGATATATCCAAAAGCGTCTCCCACGCTCGGAGCGCGGAAAAATATCCATGCAAACGCTGTAAGTCCGAAGGTGACGAGAGTCTGCCCCAGACGGTAGCTCATACAGTCCTTCTTTGTATGAAAAAGCGTGTGGAGCTTCTCCTTCACACCGCGAAGTTCATAGCCTGCTATCTGATAGAAACCGTGAATTCCGCCCCACAGGACAAAGTTCCAGCTTGCTCCGTGCCAGAGTCCGCTTGCAAGAAAGGTCACCATGAGATTCACATACTTCCGCAGCTTTGAACAGCGGTTTCCTCCCAGCGGTATATAGAGGTAATCCCGAAACCAGCTGCTCAGGGAAATATGCCAGCGTCTCCAGAAATCCTGCATGGAGCGCGCAAAATACGGCGTATTAAAGTTCTCTGTGACATCAAAATCTATTACCTTTGCCACACCGAACGCCATCGTCGAATAGCTGGCAAAATCACAGTAAATCTGTATCGTATATGCCAGCGCTCCCATAAGAAGCCCGAACATTTCATACGATCGGTACTGATCAAAGACATGGTTTGCCAGAATCGCAATCCTGTCCGCTATCACCATTTTCTGAAAAAGCCCCCATAAAAGAAGCGTGAGACCTCCGGCAATCCTTTCATAATTCCAGAGCTTCTTTTCCGGAAGCGCACGTATCTGGCGAAGAAGATTTCCCGATCTCTCAATCGGTCCCGAAAGAAGAACCGGGAAAAAGGAAACGAATAACGCGTATCTTATAAAATTTTTCTCCGGCTCCGTATCGCCTCTGTATACATCCACGATGTATCCAAGAGACTGAAAAGTATAAAAAGAGATACCCACCGGAAGCAGGAAGCTGAAAGGCTTAGAAAGCGTCTGCAGCCCCACTGCTCCGAGAAGCAGATTCAGATTTCCCAGAAAAAAGTCAAAATATTTAAAGAGAACCAGAACCGACAGCCCTGCCACAAACGTCAGCCCCACAAAAAGCTTTCTTTTTTTTCCTTCTCCCCTTCCGATCAGCAGTCCTCCGGCATAAGTCACTGCCGTGGAAAAAAGAAGGAGAAGCGCATATTTCGGATTGGCGCTCATATAAAACACATAGCTTGCAAACAAAAGCCAGGCGGTGCGAAACCGTCCCGGAATCACAAGATATATCAGAACCACTGCAGGAAAAAACAGGGCAAACGACAGGGAATTAAACAGCATTCTCTCTATACTCCTTTATCAGCTTTTCAAAAGCAGGCATAGAATCGGAAATCGTCTTTTCCGAAACACAGTAAGCAATCCGCACATATCCCGGACAGCCAAAATCATCACTTGGAACAAGAAGAAGATCGTATTTTTTTGCCCGTTCGCAGAACGCGCAGGCATCTTCCTCCAGCGCTTTCATAAAAAGATAAAAGGCTCCCTGCGGCGCAACGCAGGTATAACCCAGCTTCTGAAGACCTCCTACCAGCAAATCACGGTTTCTTCTGTATGCAGATAAATCTCCTGTATCCTCCACACATTTTGCGACCACCTGCTGAAAAAGCGAGGGAGCGCAGACATAGCCGAGTACGCGGGCTGCTCCTGCTATCGCCGGAGCAATATGCGCATAATCTGCAATTCTGTCCGGAATCACAATATAACCGATGCGCTCTCCCGGAAGCGACAAAGATTTGCTGTAAGAATAGCAAACAAGCGTATCTCTGTAATATTTCGTAAGATAAGGTACTTCCACATCATCATATACGATCTCCCGATAAGGCTCATCCGCAATCAGGTAAATCTCTGTCCCGTACTCCTTCTCTTTCCTTTCCAGTACCGCGCACAGCTGCTTTATTGTCTCCGCAGAATATACGACGCCCGAAGGATTGTTCGGCGTGTTGATGATTACCGCCTTCGTCTTCTCGCTCAGCGCTTCTTCAAGCGCTTTAGGATCTGCCTGAAAATCAGGGAGCTGCGGAGGAATTACCTTTACAGCCGCACCCATTCCTTCTGCCCAGCATCTGTACTCCGGAAAAAACGGAGCAAATACGACTACTTCATCCCCCGGATTCAAAAGAGCCTTAAGGCAAATCGAAAGGGAGGCTGCCGCTCCACAGGTCATAAAGATATTCTCCGGGCGGAAAGTCTCCTGAAATCTTCTGTTCAGGGATTCTGCAATCACAGCGCGAACCTGCGGATATCCCGGAGCCGGCGAGTAAGCATGAAGCTTCTCCGCAGGCTCTTCCAAAAGCTCAAGAATCGCCTGTCTGACCGACGGCGGCGCAGGGATGCTCGGATTTCCCAAGCTGAAATCATAGACCTTATCCTCTCCAATCTCAGCCTTTCTTTTCAAACCGTAAGAAAAAATTTCTCTTATAACAGAGCTTTTACTGCCAAGCTCGTAGCATTCCTGTGAAATCATTTTTCATACCCCTCTTATTCTTCTCATTTATACTTACTGTCCACCGTCTCACGAAACTCTTCCAAAAGATTCAGATAATTTTCCAACAGTTTTCTGCAAATTTCTTTTACAACTGTGCCGTCATAATCATGTGTCAGATTGTTCTGATCCCGCAGCATATCCAGCCATCCATCATCAGAGATCAATTCAAACTCAAAAGCTTTCCGGAGTACTTCCCGAGGTGAACCCTTCGGAAAATCCACCACTGCATAATCCTCGGTAATAATATCCTTCATGACCTTCCATGCCAAATCAAACGTGATATTGAATTTGGCGCCTGCTCCGCTTACAACAAAGGAATCCGTCAAATCTCTTTGCCGGACTTCCTTCAACGCCTCCAGCGAATTGGTAAAGCTCTCAAAACGTCTATAAAATTTTTCGTCCATACTCCCGAATCTCCTTTACCAGTAAGTCATTTTTGCAGGTATCCAGGTTCACTATATCAAACGAGTGCAGGGTTGGAATCTCGTCAATACATTCTTCCAATGCGTCAAAATCACTCGCTCCTGATACTGCAATATCAAAATCACTTCTTGGCGTCGCTGTTCCCTTCGCCCTGGAGCCAAAAAGAATCATTTCTTTTGCCTGATATTTCACTCCGATTCTCCGAACTGCTTCCAATATCTCCTCTGTCTGCAAAATTTTTCACTCCCTTTTGCGCCTATATCTCGTTTTATTTTACTATCAGGGGCGAGAAAGTGCAAGAAAAAGTCAAAACCCAGCCGCCAGGACTGTTAC
>CAUWNO010000008.1:0-25478 GCA_963559965.1 uncultured Lachnospiraceae bacterium
TAGCATACAGTCCTTGGAGAGGGACTATAAACACTACTATTTTATAATACGAGGAATTAAACTGATAATATGAAAATTTAACAAGAAGTTCACGCGATTTTAATACAATATGGAGAATCTATCGAAAAAGGGTTAAAAAAACTGTCGCAAAATGTTTAAAATAGATTCATAATTAATCAAAAAAATGTTCACTATTTACAAAAAGTATGTTATAATATGCGCAAGACAAGCCAAAATGTCGTGACGGAACAACGAGACACAAGGAAAAACACAACAAGAGGTGATTAGGTGATTAAGAAGGAAATGATAGCCATGCTCTTGGCTGGCGGACAGGGAAGCCGCCTGGGAGTTCTGACTGCGAAGGTTGCAAAACCGGCCGTGTCTTTCGGAGGAAAGTATCGGATTATTGACTTCCCGTTAAGTAACTGTATTAATTCAGGAGTGGACACCGTAGGAGTTCTGACACAGTATCAGCCGCTGCGTCTGAATACGCATATCGGAATCGGAATGCCCTGGGATTTGGATCGTAATGTAGGCGGAGTTACCGTTCTTCCGCCGTACGAGAAGAGCACGAACAGCGAGTGGTATACAGGAACGGCGAATGCGATTTACCAGAACCTGGATTATATAGATACGTATAATCCGGATTATGTGCTGATTCTTTCAGGCGACCATATCTATAAGATGGATTATGAGGTTATGCTTGATTTCCATAAGGAAAACAACGCCGACGTGACTATCGCGGTTATGCCTGTGCCGATGGAGGAGGCAAGCCGTTTTGGTATCATGATCACCGATGATGAAAATCGTATCACAGAGTTTGAAGAGAAACCGGAGCATCCCCGCAGCAATCTGGCTTCTATGGGAATCTATATTTTCAGCTGGCCGATTCTGCGCAACGCGCTGATCCAGCTGTCGAACCAGCAGAACTGCGACTTCGGAAAGCATATCATTCCTTACTGTCATGAGAACGGCAACAGATTGTTTGCCTTCGAGTTCAACGGATACTGGAAGGACGTAGGAACGCTCGGATCTTACTGGGAAGCGAATATGGAGCTTATCGATATTATTCCGGAATTTAACCTCTATGAAGAGTTCTGGAAGATTTATACGAAGAGCGACGCTGTTCCGCCTCAGTATATTTCAGCGGAATCGAAGATAGAGCGCAGTATTATCAGCGGCGGATCGGAGATCTACGGAGATGTATATAATTCGGTAATAGGTTCCGGCGTAACCATCGGAAAAGGTACGGTAGTGCGCGACTCTATTATCATGAAGAATACGTCGATAGGCGAGAACTGTACGATTGACAAGGCGATTATTGCGGAGGAAGTTGAAGTTTCCGACAACGTAGTTCTCGGAATCGGAGAGGATATTCCGAATAAGGTGCAGCCTAAGATTTATTCCTTCGGTCTTGTTACTATCGGAGAAAATTCCTACATACCGCCTAACGTGCAGATAGGAAAGAATACGGCGATTTCCGGCGATACGACGCCTGACGATTACAGGGAAGGCGTACTCGGAAGCGGAGAGACATTAATAAAGGCAGGTGAGAGATAATGAGAGCGATTGGAATTGTACTGGCAGGCGGAAATAATCACAGAATGCGCGAACTGTCAAATAAGCGTGCGGTCGCAGCGATGCCGGTGGCAGGAAGCTACCGCGGAATCGACTTTGCACTCAGCAACATGTCGAACTCTCATATCCAGAGGGTTGCCGTGCTGACGCAGTATAACGCCCGTTCCCTGAACGAGCATCTGAATTCCTCCAAGTGGTGGGATTTCGGAAGAAAGCAGGGAGGACTGTATATCTTTACACCGACGATCACGGCGGAGAACAGCTCCTGGTACCGCGGAACGGCAGATTCTATCTATCAGAATCTCGACTGGCTGAAGAAAAGCCATGAGCCGTATGTGGTAATTGCATCCGGAGATGCTGTTTACAAGCTGGATTATAATAAGGTTCTGGAATACCACATCGAAAAGAAAGCAGATATTACCGTGGTATGTAAGGATATGCCGGCGGGAACCGACGTATCCCGTTTCGGAGTCCTGAAGACGGACGAAGAAGGAAGAATCACAGAGTTCGAGGAGAAGCCTGTAGAGTCTAAGGACAGCACAATCTCTTGCGGTATCTATGTAATCCGCAGAAGACAGCTGATCGAACTGATTGAAAAGTGTGCACAGGAAGATCGCTACGATTTTGTACGCGATATCCTGATTCGTTATAAGAATCTGAAGAGAATTTTTGCATACCGTATCACAGATTACTGGAACAGCATCTCTTCTGTGGAATCCTATTATGAGACAAATATGGATTTCCTGAAGCCGGATGTCCGCAAATATTTCTTCAAGACGTATCCGGACGTATACTCCAAGGTGCTGGATCTTCCTCCGGCAAAGTATAATCCCGGATCAGATGTTAAGAATTCTCTGGTGTCCAGCGGCTGTATTGTCAATGGAACGGTAGAAAATTCTGTTTTATTTAAGAAAGTGTTCGTGGGGAATAACTGTGTGATCAAGAACTCCATTATTCTCAACGAAGTGTATATCGGCGACAATACTTACATAGAGAACTGCATCGTTGAAAGCCGCGATACAATTCGTGCCAACTCTCGTTATGTAGGAGAGCATGGGGTCAAGATAGTCGTCGAGAAAAATGAGCGTTACGTTCTGTAGCGAAGCCCACGCGAAGCACTATACGATAAACTGACCTGAAAAGGCAGAAAAAAGGGGGCAGGAAGTATGCAGATTACAGATGTACGCGTACGGAAAGTATCAAAAGAAGGCAAGATGAAGGCCGTCGTATCCATTACTATTGATGATGAGTTCGTGGTTCACGATATCAAAGTCATAGAGGGAGAAAAGGGACTGTTTATCGCAATGCCAAGCAGAAAAGCATCCGACGGAGAATACCGGGATATCGCTCATCCGATTAATTCCGGCACCAGAGATCAGATTCAGTCGATCATTCTGGATAAGTACGAAAAAGCTCTGCAGGAAGCACAGGAAGAGGCTTGAGCTTAGGGGTTAAATTATAAAATGTAAAGGGGTGGCGCTGTCCGGGAGGACAGCGCCTTTTTCGCCTTGCAAAACGCCGTAAACTCCTGTACTATAAAGAAATAGCGCCGGTGCGGAGTCAGTGCACAGAAGGCTTAGATAAGGAGTTTAAACATGTATCTGATAGCAGGTTTGGGAAATCCCACAAAACAATACGAACATACCCGTCACAATATCGGCTTTGACGTCATCACATATCTGGCGGACGCGTATCATATAAGTATGAATACAAAAAAGTTTCACGGAATCTGCGGTACAGGGGTGATTGCGGGACAGAAGGTAATGCTTCTTCAGCCGCAGACCTATATGAACCTGAGCGGAACGAGCGTCAGCGAGGCAGCGTCCTTTTATAAGCTCGATCCGGCGACGGAGATCATCATTATTTATGATGATATTGCTCTGGAACCGGGAAATATCCGGGTACGGAAAAAGGGAAGCGCAGGAGGACATAACGGAATCAAGGATATTATAGCCCGCCTGGGAACACAGGATTTTCTCCGGGTCCGTGTGGGAGTAGGAGAAAAGCCGCCCCATTTTGATCTGGCAGACTATGTGCTGGGGCGTTTTTCGGCGGAGGACAGGAAGAAGGTTGAGGCGGCGATAGCTGACACAGCCGATGCGGTACGCCTTCTTGTATCGGGCGAAGCCGATGCGGCGATGAATCTGTATAACAGAAAGAAACATGAGACAGACTAACAGGTATTTTAAGAGGGAAAGGGTGGAGGCGGATGAAGGCGTTTCTGGAGCCGTTTCAGCAGCTGGAAGTATATGAGAAAGTAAAGGAAAAACTGAAAAAGAACAGAGGCGTGCAGCTGCTTTCAGGCTGTGTGGATTCCCAGAAGGTTCATGCAGCTTACTGTCTGTGGCAGGGGTTTTTGCATCGTGTGATTATCACATACAGCGAAGCAAGAGCAAAGGAGATTTATGAAGACTGTTGTTTTTTTGACAGGGAGACCGTGCTTTATCAGGCGAAGGACTTCCTCTTTTTCCATGCCGATATTCAGGGAAATCTTCTGGTGCAGCAGAGAGTGAGAGCTTTGCAGGCGCTTCTCACCAGAGAGGAAATTACAGTCGTTATGACCTTCGACGGCCTGATGGACCGGCTGCGTCCCCTTTCCAGAGTCCGCGAAGAAATTCTCTGCATCGGCCAGGGAAGTGTCGTGGAGATCAAAGCACTGTCGGAGCGGCTGGTAAGGCTTGGGTACGAGAGAACGGGACAGGTAGAAGCGCCGGGGCAGTTTGCGGTCCGGGGCGGAATCGTGGATATCTATTCCCTGACAGAGGATGCTCCGTGGAGAGTGGAATTCTGGGACGACGAGGTGGATTCCATCCGAAGCTTTGATGTGGAAAGCCAGCGTTCCATGGAGAATTTAAGCGAGATTACGATTTATCCGGCAGGAGAGCCTGTGCCGGAGGAAAATGAAGAGGCAGTCAGCTTTCTTGATTATTTTGAGACAGATAAGACAGTATTTTTCCTGGATGAGCCGGCGAGACTGACAGAAAAGGGATGCACGGTAGAGAAAGAATTCAGAGAAAGTATGGCGAACCGGGCAGAACGGGGAGAGACTCTTCCGGAGGAAGCGCGTCTTCTTTACGGCTGCGAGGAGATCACAGCCCGTCTGAACGGAAAAACTTGCGTCGCTTTAAGCCTGATAGAACAGAAGGCGCCGGAATGGGCAGTAAAAGAGAGATTTCAGGTGGACGCCCGCTCTGTCAATCCCTATAACAGCAGCTTTGAGACGCTTGTGAAAGATCTCAGAAGATGGAAAAAGGAAAAGTATGCTGTCGTTCTGATGTGCGCTTCCGGAACGCGTGCAAAGAGGCTGGCAGAGGATCTCAGGGAGCAGGAGCTGAACAGTTTTTACAGCGACGACCCGGAACGGATCGTGCAGTCCTCAGAAATCATGGTTGTGCATGGAAGTCTTCACAGAGGGTATGAGTATCCTATACTTCGTTTTGCCGTGATTTCCGAGACGGACATTTTCGGGCGCGAAAAGAAAAAGCGGAAGAAGCAGAAGGTATACGAAGGACAGAAGATCCAGAGCTTTTCCGAGCTGAAGCCGGGCGATTATGTGGTGCATGAAAATCACGGTCTCGGCATTTACCGCGGTCTGGAAAAGGTCGTCGTAGATAAGGTAAAGAAGGATTATATCAAAATAGAGTATGCCAAGGGCGGCAATCTCTATATTCTGGCTACACAGCTGGAAATGATACAGAAGTACGCGGGAGCCGACGCGAAAAAGCCGAAGCTGAATAAGCTTGGGGGAAGCGAATGGATCAGGACAAAGTCAAAGGTGCGCGGAGCGGTGCAGGAGATTGCCAGAGATCTGGTGGAGCTTTACGCGGCGCGTCAGGAAAAGGAGGGCTATGTCTACGGTCCGGATACCGTCTGGCAGACAGAATTTGAAGAGCTGTTTCCCTTTGAGGAGACGGCAGATCAGCAGCTTGCCATCGAAGCGACAAAGCGCGATATGGAAAGCACAAAGATTATGGATCGCCTGATTTGCGGAGATGTAGGCTACGGAAAGACAGAAATTGCGATAAGGGCTGCGTTTAAGGCGGTACAGGAAAATAAGCAGGTAGTCTATCTTGTCCCGACGACGATTCTTGCCCAGCAGCATTACAATACCTTCGTGCAGAGAATGAAAGATTTTCCGGTGCGCGTAGATCTGTTGTGCCGCTTCAGGACTCCGGCGGAGCAGAAGAAGACGATAGCCGATCTGAAGAAAGGTTTTGTTGATATTTTGATCGGAACGCACAGGGTGCTGTCTTCGGACGTGGAGTACAAAGATCTTGGTCTTCTGATTATAGATGAGGAACAGCGTTTCGGTGTAGGTCACAAAGAGAAGATTAAAAAGCTGAAGGAAAACATCGATGTGCTGACGCTTACAGCCACGCCGATTCCCCGAACTCTTCATATGAGTCTGATTGGAATCCGCGATATGAGCGTTCTGGAGGAGGCTCCGCAGGATCGTATGCCTATACAGACTTATGTGATGGAGTATGATGCAGAGATGGTCCGGGCAGCCATCAGCAGAGAACTGAGCCGGGGCGGACAGGTATATTACGTTTATAACAGAGTCAATAATATCGCAGAGGTAACGGCGCAGATAGCCGCCCTTGTACCGAAGGCAAATGTGGCGTTTGCTCACGGGCAGATGAAGGAGCATGAGCTGGAAAAGATCATGTATGATTTCATTTCCGGTGATATCGACGTCCTTGTATCGACGACGATCATCGAGACGGGACTGGATATCTCGAATGTAAACACCATGATTATCCATGATGCGGATACTCTGGGACTGTCTCAGCTGTATCAGCTTCGGGGGCGCGTCGGACGCTCCAGCAGAACAGCGTATGCATTTCTGATGTATAAGCGCGATAAGATGCTGAAGGAGGTCGCAGAAAAGAGGCTTGGCGCTATCCGGGAATTTACCGAGCTTGGAAGCGGCTTTAAGATAGCGATGCGCGATTTGGAGATCCGTGGAGCGGGCAACCTTCTCGGAGAGCAGCAGCACGGTCATATGCAGGCTGTCGGTTACGATCTGTACTGTAAAATGCTGAATGAGGCGGTCAAGCGCCAGAAAGGGACAGCTACAGCGGAAGAGGAATTTCAGACAGTGGTGGATATGGATCTGGACGCCTTTATTCCGGACACCTATATCCGCAGCGAGAGCCAGAAGCTGGATATCTACAAACGGATTGCAGGCATTGAGTCGAAGGAAGAGTGTGAGGATATGCAGGATGAGCTGATCGACCGCTTCGGCGATCTTCCGGCTCCAGTGGAAAATCTGCTGGCTGTGGCGGATCTCAAGGTGAAGGCGCACCGTGTCTATGTAAAAGAGCTTGTGGAGCGGCCCGACGAAATCCGTCTGCTGCTGTATGAGAAGGCGCGTCTGAATCCGGCTGCATTTCCGGCATTTCTCGCAGAGTACGGCGGCAGAATGAAATTTGTGACAGGAGAGAAGCCGGGTCTGTTCTACCGCAGGCAGAAAAACAGCCGCGGCGAAGAGGAAAATGCCGGACAGTTAATGAATGCGATTCTCGAAAATATGCAGAAGCTTTTGGAGGACAGAGGATGAAAGCTGGAAAATGGAGCCGTGCAGCCGTGCTTGTGCTGAGCACTCTGCTGGTTGTCAGCGGCTGTGGGGGACAGAAAAAAGAGGCAGGAAATTTTGACGAGACAAAGGGTACTCCGGCAGCCCGTCTCGGAGAGGATACGATATATCTGGAGGAAGCCGTATTCTATACGCGGATGCTGCAGGAGCAGTGGGAGCATCAGTATTATGATGAGTTTGGTCCCGGAATGTGGCAGGAAGAGACGTATGAAGAAGGGCTGACGCTTGGGGATGCCCTGAAAAGAGATGTGATGGAATTTCTTGCAGAGATACATCTTCTCTGTCTTCATTCGGACGAATACGGAGCAGAGCTTACGGAAGAAGACAGGGCGGCTCTGGAAGACAGGGCGGAGAACTTTATGGAGTCAAATACGCCGGAGGTTCTTCGTGCTGCGGGGGCGACAAAGGAAAGCGTCGCCTGCTATCTGACGCGCAACGTTCTTGCAGAACAGACGGCAGAGCGGATCCGGGAAAGCGGAAAGAGAGAGATCCCGAAGAGCGAGGCGGCTGTAGGAAGGCTGACGTACGCCCTGTTTTCTGTGACAGGAACTTATGATGCAGAGGGGAATTATCAGGCATTTACAGACAAAGAGCTTGAAGAAATCCGGACTGAGGCGGAAAATTTTGCAAAGCGCGCGCAGGAGCTTGGCGACATCAGCGCGGCGGGCGAGGAAGCTTCCCATACAGTCATAGACGCTTACTTTAATGAGACAGATAATGGAGGCGCTCATGAGAAGGTGGCGGAGGCGGCACGAAGCATGGAAGAAGGCGGCGTTTCGGATGTGATTGAGACAGAGGAGGGCTATTACGTCGTGCAGTATGTGTCAGCCCTGGATGAGGAAGCGACGGAGGAAAACAGAGCGGCTCTTGAGGAGGAGTCAGGGCTTCAGTATCTCAATGAGCTTGAGGAGAAATGGAAAGCCGAAACGCCTCTTGAGATGGAAGAGAAAGTCTGGGACAGCGTAAAAATAGAGGAAATGCTGACAGAAATGTGAAAACTTTGTGGAGGCAGGAAGAAAGCCTTGCCCGGCAGGGAAAAAGCGTCTATAATAAGCAAAGAGTTATTCTGCGCGGCAAAGAACAGAAGCGGCGCGGGAGGAAGAAAGGATTTACGGATATGATAAGGAGAAAAGGAATAGCTGTTCTCGCATCTGTGATGATGCTTACAGCAGCCATGGCTGGCTGCGGAAAGGAAGCCGTATTGGACGGCACAGAGACGGCGGCAACGCTGGACGATTCTGTACAGGCGACGCTGGGAGAGTTTAATCTGATGCTTCGCTATCAGCAGGCGCAGATGGAGACCTACTACGGAGCGATGATGGGAACTGCCAACGTATACGGACAGGATATGTACGGAACGGGAACGATTTACGGAGAGACGGCAAAGGAGAGCCTCATCGAAGAGTTTAAGGAAATGTATATTCTGGAAGCAGAAGCGGCGAATTATCAGGCAGAGCTGACGGAAGAGGAAAAAACAGCTGTGACAGAGGCTGCAAAACAGTTCCTTGAGGATAATACAGAGAAGGTAAAAAATGCCCTTGGCGCAGATCAGAACGCGGCGGAGCGTCTTCTGACACTCCTTACGGTACAGGATAAGATGTACGACGCGCTGACAGCCGATACGGACACAGAGGTTTCAGACGAGGAAGCGGCTCAGAAGAAGATTTCCTATGTATATCTGTCCACAATGGGTACGGAGACAGACGAGGACGGAAATACGATAGAGCTGACAGACGAGGAAAAGGAGGCGAAGAAGGAACGGCTGCAGTCCATTCTCGACGCAGCGTCTGAGAGTAAAGATCTGAAAGCAGCCCTTGACGCGGCAAACGAAGGAGCAGATGAGAAAGAAAAGCTGACTGCAAGCGAAGCGACCTTCGGAGCAGACAGTACAAGCCCGGCAGAGGAAGTCCGTCAGGCGGCAGATAAGCTCTCTGATGGAGAATTTGCTCCGATTGTCGAGACAGAGACAGGATATTATCTCGTTCAGATGGTAAGCACCTTTGATAAAGACGCGACAGAGACGAAAAAAGAGTCTATCATACAGCAGCGCCGCGATGAGATGTATCAGGAGAAGTACGAAGAGCTTGCCGGAAAGCATACTTTCGTGACGAACGACGAGGCTCTTGCAAAGCTTACCTTTGACAGAGTTTACAATCTGCAGCTCGATACGGAAGGCTGACAGATCCGGAAGACCTTTTTAGCGGGATTCACGCAAAACTCCCGAAAAAGGTTGATGTATCGGGGACAGGGTGCTATAATGCACTTGTGGAAATATGAAAAACTAAATAAAAAGCAGTCGGTGCCGCATAATAAGCGGAGAATAGGGAAACAGGTGAAAGGCCTGTGCGATCTCGTCACTGTATACAGGAGTGAACTGCCATGATGTCACTGAATAATCGGGAAGGCGGCAGGACACGTTTGAACTGTGAGTCAGGAGACCTGCCGGCTGTGGTACGGGAATGGCAGATTCCGGGTCACGAGGTTTGATTGTACCGAAATAAATTTCGACAATCCAGCTGCATTTATGCGTTGGATTGTGTTTTTGTCCTCCCTTTATTTGGAACTTCAAAAGTCCACAGGAACATTTTCTTCAAAAATATAAAAATGGGAGGCAATGGAAATGAAGAGAAAAGCAGCAGCATTATTTTGTGCAGGCGTAATGGTATGCACACTTCTGGCAGGATGCGGGAAGAAAGAAGCGTCAGAGACGGCAGATACAGCCGTAACGGAGGAGGCGGCTTCGGATCAGGAGCTGGCAGACAATGTGGCGGCGCTGATTGACGCCATTTATGTTCAGGAGAGAACAGATGAGACAGACGCGCAGTGTACGGCGGCAAAAGAAGCATGGGATGCTCTGACAGACGCTCAGAAGGAGCTTGTGGCAGGGGAGTTTGCAGATCCCGACTATTTCGGAAGGGATACAGGCGACGCATCCAAGGATGATCCGCGCAACCAGGATGAGATAGGAGAGAATGAGCTCCTTGTAGTAAGCTTTGGTACTTCCTTTAATGACAGCCGCGTTGCTGATATCAAGGGGATTGAGGACGCACTCCAGGCAGCAAATCCTGACTGGTCTGTAAGAAGGGCTTTTACAGCTCAGATTATTATTAATCATGTCCAGGCGCGTGACGGAGAGAAGATTGACAATGTGGAGCAGGCGTTGGAACGCGCGGTGTCAAACGGCGTAAAAAATCTTGTAATCCAGCCGACGCATCTGATGCACGGCGCAGAGTACGATGAGCTGATGGAGGTTGTAGAAGGATATCTGGACAAGTTTGAGTCTGTGAAGGTAGCAGAGCCGCTTCTCGGCGAGGTGGGTTCCGATGCAACAGTCATCAATGCAGATAAGGAAGCTGTTGCCAAGGCAGTCACAGAAGAAGCAGTAAAGGCGGCTGAGTATGAGAGCCTGGATGCTGCAAAGGAAGATGGCGCTGCCTTTGTGTTTATGGGACATGGAACTTCACATACGGCAAAGGTATCCTACAGTCAGATGCAGACGCAGATGAAAGAGCTTGGATATGACAATGTCTTTATCGGAACGGTAGAAGGCGAGCCGGAGGAGACGGCATGCGAGGCAGTCATCGAGGCGGCGGCAGAAGCTGGTTATAAGAAGGTTATTCTTCGTCCTCTTATGGTCGTAGCAGGCGATCATGCCAATAATGACATGGCGGGTGCGGAAGAAGATTCCTGGCTCAGCATGTTTGAAGCATCCGGAAAGTTTGAAAGCGTAGAGACTCAGATCGCCGGACTGGGACAGATTCCCGCTATCCAGCAGCTTTACGTGGAGCATACGGCGGCTGCGGCAGAGATCACAGCAGAAAAACCCGAAAAGATTGCGCTGAAGGACGGGGTTTATGCTGCAGAATTTAATACGGACAGCGGAATGTTTCATGCAAATGAGGCGCATGACGGAAAAGGAAGGCTGACCGTAAAGGACGGCGTTATGACGCTTCATGTATCGCTGACGTCTAAAAATATAGTAAATCTGTATGCAGGTCTTGCTGAGGATGCGCAGAAGGAAGGAGCAAAGCTCCTGGATCCGGTACTGGATACGGTTGTCTACAGCGACGGCACGTCAGAAGAAGTAAATGGGTTTGATATACCGGTTCCTGCGCTTGATGAGGAATTTGATCTGGCGCTTATCGGAACAAAGGGAAAATGGTACGATCATAAGGTGAGCGTATCGAATCCCGTGCCTCTTGAAGCGGCAGACGCACCTCTGGGAGAAGGGGCGAAATAAGAGTCCGGATCAGATTTTGACAGAAAGATTTCAGCAGACAGAGAGTACGGCTCAGAAAAGAAAATCATCCCCCGCTTTTACAGGCGGGGGTAGATTTATATAAGATGAGAAAATGGAGAAACGATATGAAAAAAAATGTGTTGACAACAATGAAAAAAAAGCTGGCTCTGGCTGTTGTTTTGTGCTGCAGTGTGCTGATTCTGCCGCTTGCAGCCTGTTCATCGGGGGGAGCAAAAACAATTGAACTGAAATCAGGAAAAACGTATAAAGTCGAGGCGGCGCTGGAAGGCGGTACCGGAAGAGCTTCGGTTGTTTCACCGGCAGAGCTTAAGGTGAAGGAAGATGGAACGGCTTATGTCCGTCTGGAGTGGAGCAGTTCGCATTATGATTATATGAAGGTCGGAGATGAAAAGTATCTTCCGGTTAACGAGGAAGGCAACTCGGTGTTTGAGATTCCTGTTGAAACCTTTGCAGAGCCGATGACTGTGATTGCGGACACAACAGCTATGAGCGTGCCTCATGAAGTAGAGTATACGCTGACGTTTAACCCGGATACCATAGAAGAGGTATTTGATCCGTATACAAGCCCGATTTTCTGGATTGGCGCGGCAGTAGTCGTTATCTCTGCTGTCCGGGTGATAATTGCAAACAATAGAAAGGGTTCTTCTAAATAAATGAGACAAAGGATTACGGCGCTTATGCTGGCGCTGAGCTTTCTGCTTCTGGCGGGCTGCGGAAAGAGCAGCCCAAAGGAGCAGGAAAAAAGCAGAGAAATCAGCAGCAGCCTGAGCTGGGAGAGCAGTATGGATCTGCTGTATGCACAAGAATTTTCTGTGGATTATTATGAAGGCGGTTATTCTCTCGTAACGATTCAGGGAAATAGCCGTTATCTTGTCGTTCCAGAGGGAAAGGAGGCGCCATCCGATCTGGCAGAGGATATTGTGCCGCTTTATCAGCCTCTTGACAGAATTTATCTTGTGGCTTCAGCCGTAATGGATATGTTTATTTCCATGGATGCTCTGGATACACTGCGTTTTACAGGCACAAAAGCAGAAGGCTGGTATCTGTCGGAAGCAAAAGAGGCTGTGGAGAGTGGAAAGCTTCTGTATGCCGGAAAATATTCAGCGCCTGACTATGAGCAGATACTTGCAGAAGGCTGCGATCTTGCGATAGAAAACACGATGATTTACCATACGCCGGAGGTAAAGGAACAGCTTGAAAAGTTTGGTATTCCTGTCATAGTAGATTATTCCAGCTATGAAAAGGAACCGCTGGCAAGAACGGAATGGGTAAAGCTTTACGGCCTTCTGACAGGGAGAGAGGAAGAGGCAGAAGCGGCTTTTCAGGGGCAGCAGGAAGCCTTTGCGTCCATAGGAGGAGCGGAAAAGACAGGAAAGACGGTAGCCTTTTTCTATATTACAAGCAACGGTGAGGTGAACGTCAGAAAGTCGGCAGACTATCTTCCGAGGATGATCGAAATGGCGGGAGGAAGTTATATTTTTCCGGAACTGGGAGATGGTGAAGATTCGGCGTCTTCTACCGTGACGATGCAGATGGAGGAATTTTATGCAGCTGCCAGAGAGGCGGACTATCTTATCTATAACAGTACCATAGACGGAGAGCTATCCTCTGTGGAAGAGCTGTTTGGGAAAAGTGAGCTTCTAAAAAATTTTAAGGCTGTGAAAGAGGACAGGGTTTACTGTACGACACGGAATCTTTATCAGTCTTCTATGGAGCTTGGCACGATGATTGCGGATATTCATGGAATGCTTTCAGGAGAGGAGGAAGGCCTGACTTACCTGTACAGGCTGGAATAACAAATGAAACGAAGCAGATATTTTTCGGCATTTCTTTTGCTGGCTGCAGCCGCGGCCGTCTTTCTGGCAGCTAATATCTGCATTGGAAGCGTAAATATTTCTCTTGGAGAGGTACTGCAGATTCTTGCAGGAAAGGGAGCGGAGACGGTATCTTCCGATATTGTTCTGGAGATTCGCCTTCCGAGAGCGCTTGCCGCCGCCATTCTCGGCGGCGGTCTGGCTCTTTCCGGCTATCTTCTGCAGACCTTTTTTCATAATCCGATAGCCGGTCCGTTTATTCTGGGAATTTCCTCGGGAGCCAAGCTGGTCGTTGCTCTTGTGATGGTATTCTTTCTGGAAAAGGCGAGACAGGCAAGCTCCCTGATGCTGATTGCGGCTGCCTTTGTCGGTGCGATGATATCCATGAGTTTTGTGCTTTTAATGTCGAAGATTTTAAACCAGATGTCTATGCTGATCGTCAGCGGTGTTATGATCGGCTATATCTGTACGGCGATTACGGATTTTGTCGTGACGTTTGCGGACGATGCGGATATTGTAAATCTTCATAACTGGTCGATGGGAAGCTTTTCAGGAATCAGCTGGGATAATGTGGCGGTGATGACGGTTGTGATTTTTGCCGCTTCCTTTGCCGTCTTCCTGATGTCAAAGCCCATCAGCGCTTATCAGATGGGAGAAGCATATGCCAGAAATATGGGATTGAATATTAAGCTTTTCCGGATTCTCCTCGTACTTCTCTCAAGTATCCTTTCTGCCTGTGTGACGGCTTTTGCAGGTCCGGTATCCTTTGTTGGAATTGCCGTTCCACAGCTTGTCAAGAACCTGTTTAGAACCGCAAAGCCGATTCTGATGATTCCGGCAAGCTTTCTGGGAGGAGCGGCGTTCTGCCTGCTCTGCGACTTGCTGGCACGGACAATGTTTGCGCCGACAGAGCTGAGTATCAGCACCATAACGGCAGTCTTCGGTGCACCCGTTGTCATCTTCATTCTGATTCGCCGCAGAAGGGAGGAAATGTAGAAGCTGTGAAGGAATATTTTTTCTATACAAAGGGTCTTACGGTAGGCTATCGCGGCGTTCCTCTGATACACGATATTGAAATCGGGATGAAGCAGGGAGAGATCCTGACGCTGATTGGACCGAACGGAGCCGGAAAGACGACGATTCTGAAAAATATCATCCGCCAGCTTTCGCCTCTTGGTGGAACCGTATATCTTGGCGGAGAAGATATGGCAAAGCTTACGGGAAAGGAACTTGCGCAGAAGCTTTCCGTAGTTCTGACAGAGAGGGTCAGACCGGAGCTGATGAGCTGTGAAGACGTTGTGGCTACGGGACGTTATCCCTATACGGGACGCTTCGGCGTGCTTACGGAGAAAGACAGAGAGATCGTAAAAGAATCGATGGAGCTGGTTCACATTCAGGAGCTGGCGGGAAGAGATTTCGGGAAGATCAGCGACGGACAGAAGCAGAGAGTGATGCTTGCCCGCGCCCTCTGCCAGCAGCCGGAGATTCTCGTTCTCGACGAACCGACCTCATTTCTTGATATTCGCTATAAGCTGGAGTTCCTGACCATTATCCAGAGGCTTTCCAGGGAAAGAAAGCTGTCCGTGGTCATGTCTCTGCATGAGCTTGATTTGGCAGAGCGGATCTCAGATAAGATAGCCTGTGTCTGCGGCGACTGCGTCGATCGGTTCGGTACGCCGGAAGAGATTTTCACAGAAGGATATATTCCGAAGCTGTATGAAATGACGGCAGGCTCCTACGATGAGTTGACAGGAAGCCTGGAGCTGGAACGTGCGGACGGCAGACCGCGTGTATTTGTGCTTGGAGGCTGCGGAACGGGAACGCCGGTTTATCGCAGGCTTCAGAGAGAGGCAGTTCCCTTTGCGGCAGGAATTCTGTGGGAAAATGATCTGGATTATCCGGCGGCGGCCGCGCTTGCGTCGGAGGTGGTTGCGGAAAAGCCGTACCATATGTTTTCGGAGGAAAGCATCCGGAGGGCAAGGAAACTGATTGAGGGATGTGAACAGGTCATCTGTACGACAGACCTTGAAGAAGCGGGAGAACTGGCGGAAAAGCTTCGGGAGCTGAAGGAATACGCAGAGGTATGCGGAAAGCTTTCAGATGGAAGGAATTACATCCCGTTTATGTAAACTTTTTTTCTGTGCGTGGTTGAAAACAGAGAAAAAGAATGGTATACTACGGTGGAAAACAGCGAGGAAATACCATGCATTGTGTGGATAAATCTGAAAAAGACAAACACGACAGACGAGGAGGAGTTATGAGAGGAAAACGAGCGACAGCGATGCTGCTGACGGCAGTTTTGACGGTGACTCTGCTGGGCGGATGTACGTCGGCGAATCGTGTGACGGAGGATATGATCCCGACAGTCACCGATTTGAGAGACGGACAGCCGGAGGAGACGCAGGCGGATGTAATGGAGCTTGCGATGAACAAATCCTATGTGGCAGAGCTGACGCGTCTTGACGGCGACAATACACAGATGGCGGCAGTAGACGAGAAGGAGATTCCCGTAGTGCTGAAGGCGACTTCTGTGGATAAGGATCTGAAGGTTAAGATCGTAAATCAGAAGAACGGCAAGGTTATCACAGGAACGGCTTTTGAGGTATCTGTGACAGACTCTGCAAAGAATACGAAGACTTATACGGATGAAGATAAGGACGGCGTGATTTATGTGAAGTCCATGGAGCCGGGTAAATGCAAGATCTCTATGAAGGCTTCGGGAGGATACAGCGCTCCGGCAGACATCACGGCAGAGGTTAAGGCGAATATTCAGTATACGGTAGTAGACGTTGCTGATGAGATTAAGTCAGAGAGCGAGATTAACGTATCAAAAGAGGATGCGAACACCAACGGCAACAGCAGCGCCGGAACAGCGCAGACTCTGAAGGATACGGTAGAGTATGTGGCGTCTTCTAAAACGGAAATAACGGAAGAGGTCAAGACGCAGAAGAAAGACCAGTGGGGTCAGCTTGTATATTCCAAGCTTAAGAAGGATAAGTACGGAACAGACATGTACGCGAAGATCGTATCGGAACCGGCTTCGGATCACGCAGATTCCAACGGCGATCAGATTTGCGACCGCTGCGGAGCAAACCTTGCTCCGGCGCATACGCATACATATGATCAGAAGGTAGTGACAAAGGAAGCGACATGTACGGATCCGGGAACCTATGAGATGCGCTGCGCGGCAGACGGAGCAGTAGGATCGACGGGAGAGATTCCGGCACTTGGACATGAAGACAAGGATGCAGACGGAAAATGCGATCGCTGTCAGACGGATCTGGGAACAGCTCCGACAGAGCCGCAGAAGCCGGAAGAAGGCGGAGACAGTGCAGCTCCCCAGAAAGACGAGGGAACGCCAGCGGGAGAAGGAGCGGCGGATATTCAGAAATCTCAGGATGAGCGGCAAGAGGGAAGCGCTGTTCCGACAGCCAGGGTGCGTGCTGTAGGACGTATGCTTCTGGCAGCCGCAGCTTCAGAAAAGATTGTTTACGATACGTCAAGCGCCCCTGTTTATGACACGGGAAGCGAACCGCTCTACGATGTTACGCAGAAGGTGACAGGCTATAAGTATACAGGCTGGCAGACGATTGACGGAGCGACCTATTACTTTGACAAAGAAGGAAATAAGGTGACGGGTTCTCAGGTTATTCAGGGAATCCAGTACACATTCAGCAGCGAGGGCGTGCGTTCTGGAACCATCGGAATTGACGTGTCCAAATATCAGACAAGCATTAACTGGCAGAAGGTTAAGAATGCAGGTATCAATTTCGTAATTATCCGCTGCGGATACCGCGGTTACGGTTCCGGTGTTCTGGTACAGGATCCGATGTTTGCTTCTCATATTACAGGAGCCAAGGGAGCAGGGCTTCGTGTGGGAATCTACTTCTTCAGCCAGGCGATTACCGAGGCAGAAGCGGTAGAGGAAGCAAGTATGGCAGTCAAGCTGGCGAACCAGTATGGAATCAATATGCCGATCGCTATCGACAGCGAGTATGCGGCAGGCGGAAGAGGACGTGCCGATGGATTGTCCAAATCTGCGAGAACGAGAATTACTGTTGCTTTCTGCAACACGGTTGCGAGCGCAGGCTACAAGCCGATGGTATATGCAAGCAAGAGCTGGTTCTCCTCTCATCTGGACGTATCCCAGTTCCCGAGCAGCTACCGCATCTGGGTGGCTCATTACGCTGAGAAGTGCGGTTATACGGGACGCTACGATATCTGGCAGAATACCTCCAAGGGTTCTGTAGACGGCGTAAAGGGAAATGTCGATATGAATATCAGTTCTATCTGATAACCTGTCTGATATGTTTAAGAGCTGATACTCTTGAAAGTAGATATCTCTAAAAGCTGATATCCATAAAAGAGACAGAAGAACAGATAAATAGATAATCAGAAATCGCCAGGTCCGGCAAATGCCGGTCTGGCGATTTCTTTGACTCTTTTCTGATTTTGTTTTTGAAAAATAACGGCTGTTTCAGACGGCTGCTCAGACGGACGGATACTGATAAGTCTTCCGCGCTACGCCCAGCTCTTCGTTGGCGGGGATTACATGGATAGCAACGGGAGAATCCTCCTGAGAGATCACCGTATTTGCGCCGCGGCAGCTCTCATTTTTCTCCGGGTCGAGAAGGATACCCATGTGGCGGAGCTGATCGCAGACTTTCTGGCGGATCAGGACGCCGTTTTCTCCGATTCCTCCTGTGAAAACAAGGTGGTCGAGACCGCCAAGCTCTGCGTAGTAAGCGCCGATATGACGGACAATTCCATTACAGAAGACGTCGATAGCAAGTCTGGCTCTTTCATTTCCGGCGTCGGCAGCTTCTTGAATGTCGCGCAGGTCGTTGCTTAGGCCGGAGATGCCAAGAAGACCTCCGCGCTTCTGAAGCCCTTCGAGGACGGCGTCAAGCTCCATGCCCTCTTTCAGAAGGAAGGGGACGATAAAGGGATCGATATCGCCGCAGCGGTTAGACTGGATAATACCGACCTGGAGAGAAAGACCGAAGCTGGTATCGACGCTTTTTCCGTTGTCGATGGCGCACAGAGAGCCGCTGCCTCCCAGATGACAGGAGATAGCTTTTCCGGTGCTTCCATACATGGAGGTAAGCGTTTCGGACACATAGCTATGGGACGCGCCGTGATATCCTCTGCGTTCAATTCCATACTTCTCCTGCCATTCCCAGGGGATTCCGTAAATTTTGCGCTCAAGAGGGATGGTCTGGTGGAAGGCTGTCTCAAAAGCGCCGACCAGCATAGCGTCCGGCGTGAGCTTCTGAAACTGGCGAATTGCTTCCAGATAAGGGCGGTTATGAGCGGGAGCGACTACCATATAATCTTCCATTCCCTGAAGAACGTCGGGCGTCAGCTCATGGATTCCGTAATGATCTCTGGAAAGGACTGTTTTGAATCCGATGCGCTTCAGCTCGGAAAGTTCAGAGAGAACGCCCTCCTCCTTATCGAGAAGGCGGTCAAGAAAGAGCTGAATACCCTCGGTGTAAGTCGGAATAGACAGATTTTCCTGAAAGATGCGAAAACTGTCCGGTTTGGAGAAATGGAAAATCGCGCTGTCTGTGCCGACGCGCTCCACCTTTCCTTCTGCGAGAACCTGTTCGTCCGGCATTTCAAAAAGCTTGAATTTCAGGGATGTACTCCCTGCGTTGCACACTAATAATTTCATATAAAACCTCCGCACTACATTTTCTTCAGTATAACAGAAACGCCTTCCAGCGACAACCGGAAAGCGGGCGGGAATCGGAAGAATCGAAAAGGGAGAAAGCACTGCGGGATATTAAAAAGAGAGAAAAAAGAACAGAAAGAAGAAAAGAAAGAAGGGGGGAAACGCGGTTGAGAAGCAGCGGTGTTTTAATGCATTTGTCTTCCCTGTCGTCGAGGTACGGCATAGGGAGTATGGGAGAACCGGCGCGCCGGTTTGCGGATTTTCTGGAAAAGGCAGGGCAGAGTTTCTGGCAGCTGCTTCCCGTATGCCCGACGGGATACGGGGATTCGCCGTACCAGTCTTTTTCAGCTCATGCAGGAAATCCCTACTTTATTGATTTGGAGGAGCTTTGTAAAGACGGTTTGCTGGAAAAGGAAGAATATGAGGATACAGACTGGATGAGCAGCGAGGATTCGGTCAATTACGGCGTTCTCTATGAAAAGCGGTATCCGATTCTCAGAAAGGCGGCGAAACGGTTTCAGGAATCCAGACAGGAGGCTTATGAATCGTTTTGCAGGGAAAACGCAGAGTGGCTTGATGATTATGCCTTTTTTATGGCTTTGAAAGATGTGCATGGCGGAAAGCCGTGGTACGAATGGGAAACGTCTCTGCGCAACAGGGAAAAAGAAGCGCTGTTGAAGGCGCAGGAAGAATATGAAGAGGAGATCACATTCTGGAAAACGCTGCAGTATCTTTTCTTTCATCAGTGGAAGGAGCTGAGAAGCTACGCCAACAGCCGCGGAATCCGGATTATCGGAGATCTTCCTATTTATACGGCGCTGGACAGCGTAGATGTATGGGCGCATCCGGAGCTGTTTCAGCTCGATGAAAACGGGATGCCGCAGGAAGTTTCCGGCTGTCCGCCGGATGGATTTTCTGCGGAGGGACAGCTGTGGGGAAATCCGCTGTTTGACTGGGACTATATGGCGAAAGACGGTTTTGCATGGTGGATTGACAGAATCCGGTATCTGTGCAGAGTCTATGACGTACTGCGCATCGACCATTTCCGGGGTTTTGATTCGTATTATGCGATACCCTACGGAAGAACGGACGCAAGAGAGGGAAGATGGAGAAAAGGACCGGGGATCGCTCTGTTTTCTGCGCTGGAGGAAAAGGCGGGACGCCAGCCTGTTATCGCTGAGGATTTGGGATTTCTGACAGACTCTGTGAGAACGCTTTTGAGGGAAAGCGGATTTCCGGGGATGAAAGTGCTGGAATTTGCATTTGACAGGCGCGACAAAAATGGAAGAGAGTATCTGCCGCACCGTTATCCCCGGCATTGTGTCGCCTATACGGGTACGCATGACAACGATACAGCCGTTGGCTGGATGTCTTCGGCTGATCCGCAGGATGTGGCTTTTGCGTCAGAATATCTTCGCCTGAGCAGGGAAGAAGGCTATCACTGGGGAATGATGCGTTCTCTCTGGGCAAGCGCAGCCGATCTTACGATTGTGCAGGCGCAGGATTTGCTTGGACTGGGAAGCGAGGCGCGTATGAACACACCGTCAACGCTGGGAAATAACTGGAAATGGCGGGCGCGGGAGGGAAGCTTTTCAGATGAATTGGCAGCACGCCTGCGCCATGAGATGGAGATTTATGAAAGGAAAATTTAATTATAAAAAAGCGTCAGGGCAGGCAATTTATTTACACTAAGAAATAGTAGCTTGTAAATCAGTTGTTGTATTGTTGAAAGAACAGTTGTTGTATTGTTGAAGAATCAGTTGTTGTAAGTGTTGTATATTTTGTGAGGGTACATTTCCTAAAGAAATAGCCAGGTATAAAAATCCTTTCATTTACAGATACTATCTCCAGAAATGGAAAGTACAGTAGATGGAGGGATTTTTTATATGAAAGCGACAGGAATTGTGAGGCGCATAGATGATCTTGGCAGGGTGGTGATTCCCAAAGAAATCAGAAGAACACTCCGCATCCGCGAGGGAGATCCGCTGGAGATCTTCACGGACAGAGAAGGAGAAATTATTCTGAAGAAATATTCTCCGATAGGGGAACTTGGTCCGTTCGCGAAGCAGTATGCAGAAAGCCTTGCGCAGGTGACAGGTCTTATGGTCTGTATTACAGACAGAGACGCTGTGATTGCCGCTTCCGGCGGAGCTAGAAAGGACTTTATGGGAAAGACGATCAGCCAGGCTTTGGAGGATGTGATTCAGGAAAGAGAGAATATTCAGGCGTCGGCAGGGGAAAAGAAATATATCCGCATTACAGAAGAGGAACAGGAGGAATATCAGGCGCAGACGATTTGCCCGATTCTCTGTGAAGGAGACGCTATCGGAGCTGTGATACTTTTCAGCAGAGATCCGAAAGGGCGTATGGGAGAAACTGAGCAGAAGCTTGCGCTGGCTGCTGCCGGTTTTCTCGGAAGGCAGATGGAGCAATAGAAGCATCAATAGAAGCATTAATAGAAGCATAGAAGAAGAGCTGCTGTTTTCGGGATTTTGTTTCCTTTTGACAGCAGCTCTTTTTGATCGAGATTTAACCGGTTGAAAGAAGAGGTTATGAAAAAGGTGATTTTACGGTACAGAAAGGGATGTTATTTTAATCGGTAATAGCAGGTGTTCTTTCCTGCGCCGTCTCTTTTTAATTCTCCGGAGGCAACCAGCTTGCGTAAAGCTCCTTCAATGGAGCTGATGCTGAGGGAAGGACAAAGTTCGCGAATGTCCTGTTTGGTAAAACGTCCGATTTTTTCCTGTGAAGCCCGTCTTACGGTTTCCAGTGCGGAAAGTTTTGTCTCTACAAGTGCAAAACGGTCTGCAAAGTCTTTATATGCAGCCAGAATTGTTCCAAGCAGATATTTGATAAAGGGAACGGTATCTTCCCTTCCTTCATGCCAGCCGGTCTGGGACTGCTTGAGAGCTTCATAATATAAATCCTTGTTCCTGGCGATTTTTGCTTCCAGAGAAATGTATTTTCCGACATAGAAACCGTTTTGATACAGAAGCAGTGTTGTAAGCAGGCGGCTCATTCTTCCGTTTCCATCATTGAAAGGGTGGATACAAAGAAAGTCATGAATGAAGACAGGAATCGCAATAAGCGGTTCAATCTCCATATTTCCGATGACACGATTGTACTCGCTGCAGATAGTATCCAGCGCTTCCGGCGTTTCAAATGGCGCAGGAGGCGTAAACAGAGTCTCTGTGTGACCGTCCGGATAAGTGGCGCTGATATAGTTCTGAACACTTTTTGTACGTCCTGCCATGGGATTGTTCATGTGGCTGTAAAGGATTTTATGAAGCTGCAAAATATAGTTTTGGGTGAGGGGAATTGCATCGAAGCTTTCGTGAATGATATGGAGTACGTCACGATACCCTGCAATTTCCTGCTCATCCCGGTTTTTCGGAGCTGTTTTTTCCTCAACTAACTGCCGGATGCGGGTGCTTGTGGTTACAATACCTTCAATGGCATTGGACGCTTCGGTACTCTGTACTTTTGCAATCTCAACCAGCTTTTCAAGCTCCTTGGGACGCTGCTTCAGGTACATTTCCTGTTTTCCGGCTTCCTTATAAATAGCCGCAATAAGACTGAGAATTTCAGAATCCCATTTTTGGTTTTTAATTTCAGAGTAGCTGAAGGTTCTCATTCTCTCACCTCCGATTATATTCCCTTAAATTATACCATAAAATAAGGGTAAGTCAATTTGGTTAAGGGATAGTTTCCTGGATAGTATGAGAAAAATAAGGGAAATCATACAGAAATAAAGAGTGATTGCAGACGGCTAAAAATGAAGAGCTGCTGTTTTCAGGATTTTGTTTCTTTTTGACAGCAGCTCTTTTTGATCAATTACTGTTTTATTTGCTATTTCTGCTGGCTCATCTGATCGAGGAGTCCCGCCTTGATACGGAACAGCTTGTCGGAGAGATCCACATAAACCTCGTGCGGATTTGTGAGACGGCGCGTCTCATCCCAGAGGGTATTCTGTTCCTGTGCGCAGTAGTCACGGATTTCCATGACGCTTGGCGACGTGTAGACACATTCGCCCTTGAGGAAGACAGGAACGAGGAGATTTCTCATATGGTAGCTGCCGCCCTTGAGGTTGGTCTTTTTCCATGTCTCAACAGAATCAAAAATAAGAAGATCCTGAGAACAGTCAAAGGTCTCGTCTGCAAGCGAGATGAGATCGGCTCGGATTTTTCCTGTCTCATTATCATAGATACGGAAGACCGTCTTGTTGCCTGGATTTGTGATCTTTTCCGAATTTTCGGAAAGCTTGATTTTCGGAATGAACTCTCCGTCTTCGCCCAGAACAGCCGCAAGCTTGTATACGCCGCCGAATGCAGGGCAGTCGCTGGAGGTGATCATATTTGTTCCGACGCCCCAGGAGGTGATGGCTGCATCCTGAGCCTTCAGGCTTGTAATCAGGTATTCGTCAAGGTCGCTGGAGGCGGAAATGACAGCGTCCGGGAAGCCTGCTTCATCCAGCATCCGGCGAGCCTTTTTGGACATGTAGGCAAGGTCTCCGCTGTCGAGACGGATGCCGTAGAAAGTCAGAGGAATTCCAGCCTCGCGCATCTCGGTAAAGACGCGGATAGCATTCGGAACACCGGATTTCAGAGTGTCGTAAGTATCTGCAAGGAGAATACATGCGTTGGGGTAAAGCTCAGAATATTTCTTAAAAGCAGTGTACTCGTCCGGGAAACTCATAATCCAGCTGTGCGCGTGCGTTCCCTTGACAGGTACGTCAAAGAGCTGACCGGCGAGAACGTTGGAAGTGCCGATACATCCGCCAATCATCGCGGCACGCGCGCCGTAGATACCGGCGTCAGGGCCTTGTGCGCGGCGCAGACCAAATTCCATAATGCCGTCGCCCTTGGCAGCGTGCACAACGCGCGCCGTCTTCGTGGTAATCAGGCTCTGATGATTGATAATTGTGAGGATAGCTGTCTCCACAAGCTGAGCTTCCATAATCGGAGCGATTACTTTTACAAGCGGCTCGCGGGGAAATACAACAGTACCCTCGGGAATCGCATAGATATCGCCAGAGAAACGGAAATTACTCAGATATTCAAGGAAATCCTCATCGAAAAGATGGAGACTTCTCAGATATTCAATATCCTGGGGATCAAAGGTCAGATTTTTGATGTAGTCGATAACCTGATCGAGACCGGCGGCAATCGCAAAGCCGTTTCCAGATGGATTTTTACGGTAAAAGGCGTCAAAAACAACAGTTTCGTTAGTCTGATTCTTGAAATAGCCCTGCATCATAGTCAGTTCATAGAGATCTGTCAGCAAGGTCAGCTTTATCGTACTCATAATTTGTCTGCGCTCCTTCGCATAAGCAGTCTGCGGGCGGGCCTGTCCCGGACCGGAGGCTGTCTTGTCAGTGATATTTATAACAAGATAGCATATTTAGAGAAAAATAACAAGATGAGAATAGAAAGTAGTGCAGACGCTAAAATGAAATTTCTCAAAGCTCTTGAAAGACCTTCCGTTTTTCGTTATGATTTTATCATACAGATTTCCCGCTTTTCTGCAGAAAGGCAGTAAGAAAGTCGCTTTGCAGTACACAGGGGAGAAACGGAGGATAAGGCATGTATCAGACAATACTTTTTGATCTTGACGGGACGCTTACAGATTCAGGGCCCGGAATTACTAATTCTGTAGCGTACGCTCTGGATAAATTCGGAATCACAGTGGAGGACAGAACGTCTTTGAATCCCTTTGTGGGACCGCCGCTTCTGGAATCCTTTGCCAGATATTTTGGATTTTCAGAGGAAAAGGGACGCGAGGCGCTGGGATATTACAGAGAATATTATCAGGAAAAAGGAATTTTTGAAAACAGCGTGTACGAAGGAATCTGCGGACTTCTTGCGGAACTTAAGAAGGCGGGGAAGACAGTCGTTCTGGCGACATCAAAGCCAGAGGTGTTTGCCGTACGGATTATGGAGCATTTTCAGCTGGCAGAATACTTTGATGTGATTGCGGGAGCGTCTTTTGATGAAACCCGCGTTGAGAAAAGCGACGTAATCCGTTATGCCCTGTCCCGTCTTGATTCCTGCGAAATAAAGGAAACCGTGATGGTCGGTGATCGGGAAAATGACGTGAGGGGCGCCCGTGAAAACGGACTCCCCTGCATCGGCGTATTGTACGGCTACGGAAGCCGTGAAGAGCTGGAGACGGCAGGAGCCTCCTGTATCGCAGAAAGTGTGCAGGATCTGGAGGAACTGCTCATAGGATAAATGTGAAAGGATTAAATTTCTTAATTACAGAATATCTGAATAACTGAATGATTAATTATCAGATTATCGGCGGTTTATTTTCTGAGGAGGCTCGATCTCGTTTGTGAGAGTGTGCTCGGTAAGTTCTGAGAGAATGCGGAGCTTTTTGTTAATCAGCGGGCGCATACAGTTGGGAACGTGCTCCTGATGCGCACGGTGGATAGCGACGCATTCTTTGCAGTTTCCGTGGTAACGGCAGGCTTTCTGGCAGGGACAGTGATCCTTTTCGGCATATTCCATGCGGAATTCAGAGGCAAATTCCTCCTGAAGCCGCAGTCCT
>CAUWNO010000009.1:0-25442 GCA_963559965.1 uncultured Lachnospiraceae bacterium
TACAGACCAACAAAAACTTGACGATTTACCCTATAATCTGAGAAAAGGAGGTACAGTCCACCGAAGACGTAAGAGCGACTTTCTAATAGAAACAAAGAAACGGGTGTAGCGCACATCTGAATCGGAGGGATATTACGAAGGTCAGGGAAAAGAGTTCGATGAGGATCGGTAAAGAAGAAAAAGCCGGACAGAAAAAGAAGTGAAGAGAAGCCGGAAAAGAGAAGCTTTATAAAAGAAGAAAAGATGCCGAAGACAGAAGAAGTCGAACGAAAGAAGTCAATGAGACTTCGGAAAAAAGTAACTGGAAAACAGAATAGAAAGAACGAGGTAGAGTCCAATGGACAGCATAGTTTAGCAGCGGGTGTCGATGAAGAAAAGTAATTGATGCCCGCTGATTTTGCGTGCTTGAATAATTGTGTCCGGCAGGATAAAATAAAGGTAGAAGAAGACTGGGAGGAGGCGCTTTCTTGGAACATTTTGTGGAACTGAAAAATGTGAAAAAGATATATCATATGGGAGAGGTCGAGATCCCGGCTGTGGACGGCATAGATTTTGAGATCGAAAAGGGAGAATTTGTCGTAATAACAGGACCCAGCGGAGCAGGGAAGACGACGGTTCTGAATATTCTGGGCGGTATGGACACCTGTACGGAGGGAGAGGTATGGGTGAACGGAAAAGATATCGGAAAATACAGAGGCAGACAGCTGACGGCTTACCGGAGGGACGATATTGGTTTTGTATTTCAGTTTTACAATCTGGTGCAGAACCTGACGGCTCTTGAAAATGTAGAGCTGGCGCTTCAAATCTGCAAAGATCCCCTGGATGCCCGTCAGGTTCTGGAAGAGGTGGGACTGAAAGAGAGGGCGGATAATTTTCCGGCACAGCTCTCAGGAGGAGAGCAGCAGAGAGTGGCGATTGCGAGAGCACTTGCAAAGAATCCAAAGCTTCTTCTCTGCGATGAACCGACGGGGGCGCTGGATTACAATACAGGAAAGGCAATCCTGAAGCTTTTACAGGATACCTGCCGGGAGCGTAAAATGACGGTCGTCGTTATTACGCATAATTCGGCGATTGCGCCGATGGCAGACAGGGTGATTAAAATCAAAAATGGAAAAGTCAGCAGGATGGCGGTGAATGAAAAGCCGGTTCCTGTAGAAACGATAGAATGGTAGAAACTTTTGGTGCAGACAGGCGAGGATAGATGTGAGAAAAAAGGCGCTCAGAAAAGAGTTTTATAGAGAAATTTACAGAACGCGGAACAGATTTTTATCTGTCTTTCTGATTACGGCGCTTGGCGTGGCGTTTTTCTCGGGAATCCGCGCGACGAAGCCGGATATGCAGCTTTCCGGAGACGCTTTTTATGACGACGGCAACATGATGGATGTGCAGATTCTGGGAACGCTTGGCGTGACGGAGGAAGACGCGGAAGCAGTCAGGTCTGCGGAAGGAACAGAGGATGCGGAAGGTTCGCGTTCTGTAGATCTGTTTGGCATCCTCGGAGACGAGCAGCTGAATCTGCAGGTGATGTCTCTGCCCAAGAGGATCAATCTTCCTGTTCTGACGAGGGGACGTCTGTCGGAAACAGAAAACGAATGTGTCGTGGACGAGAAGCTTGTATCTTCAGGCGTATGCAGGGTGGGCGATACGATTACCCTGCGTTCGGGAGATGATACGAAGACGGAGGATATTCTCCGCACAGATACGTTTACTGTGACGGGAGCTGTCGTAAGCCCCTGTTATCTTTCGTTGGAGCGGGGAACGTCAGGAATAGGAAACGGAACGCGCAGCGGCTTTCTTATGATTCCCGATTCAGCCTTTTCCATGGATTACTATACGCAGATCTGCGTGACGGCAAAGGGAGCTTTGGAGCTTAACTGCTATGAAGAGACGTACGGGGATCTTGTGGAAGACCTGACGGATCGGCTGGAGGGTCTTTCAGAGGAGAGGAGCAGCATACGCTTTGCTCAGGTAAAGGAAGAGGGAGAAGAGCAGATTGCCGATGCGGAGGAAGAGATCAGGAACGCAGAGACAGAGCTTGCTGATGCAGAGGAAGAGCTTGACAGAGCGCGGACGGAGCTTGCCGATGCCGAGAAGGAGCTGGAGGACGGAAGAAGGGAGCTTGCCGACGCAGAAAAAGAGATAGCGGAAAAAGAAACGGAGCTTGCCGACGCCAGACAGAAGACTGCGGATGGCTGGACGGAGCTTAACCGGGCGAAGGAACAGCTTGTGGAGGCTACCGTAAAAGTTCAGAGAGGCTACAGCCAGTATGAGGAAGGAAAGGCGGAGCTTGATGCGGGCTATGCCCAGATCGCTCCCTATGAGACGCAGTACCAGGAACTGGAGACCGCGAAGGAACAGCTTGCGCAGGGACTTTCCGGGATACAGGCAGGTCTTGACGCGATTGCGGGAGGACGGGGACGCCTCGAAGAGCTGACGCGCAGGCAGGAGGCGGGAGAAAGCCTTACAGGAGAAGAGCTTTTTGAGCTTCAGGTACTGACGGAGCAGTCTTTTCAATGGGATGCACAGGAAGCAGAGCTTCAGGCGCAGCACGGCAGCCTTTCCTCTGATTTGGCAGAATGTCAGGCGGGGCTTGACAGCCTGGGGCCTGTCATTTCGGCGGCAAGGGAGAAGCTTGATAAAGGTTCGCAGGAGCTGGCGGCTGCAAAGGCGGAACTCGACGCTGCAAGCGACGAGGTAGACGCAGGAAACAGTAAGGCATACTATGCGGAGCAGGATCTGATTCAGGCAGACGAAGAGATAGCAGACGGAGAAAAGAAGCTGGCAGACGGAAAAAAGGAACTGGCAGACGGGAAAAAAGAGCTTCTGGAGGCAGAAGAAAAGATAGAGGACGGAAGAAAGGAGCTGGCAGATGGCGAAGCAGAATACGAAGAGGCAAAGGCGGAGGCAGACAAAGAGATTGCCGATGCAAAAGAGCAGATAGAAGACGGGAAGAAAGAGCTTGCAGAGCTGGAAATGCCGGAGTGGTATGTGCTTGACAGAAATTATACGGCTTCTTTCGCAGACTACGGACAGAACGCAGACAGGATCGGGGCTATCGGAGAAGTATTTCCTGTCATCTTCTTTCTTGTAGCCGCTCTCGTATGTCTTACGACGATGACGCGGATGGTGGAGGAAGAGAGAACACAGATTGGTACGCTGAAGGCTCTCGGCTACGGAAGAGGAGCGATTGCGGCAAAATATATTCTTTACGCGCTTCTTTCCAGCCTTCTGGGAAGCCTGGCAGGACTTGTAGCAGGGCAGAAAATTCTGCCGGCAGTGATTATCAGCGCCTACAAAATACTTTATCCCTATCTTACGCATATTCTTACGCCGCTGAGTTTTCAATATTCTGTAACGGCTACGGCAGCGGCGGTGGCGTGTACGACGCTTGCGGCATGGGCGGCATGTTACAAGGAGCTTTTTGCCGTTCCGGCAAAGCTGATGCGTCCGGCTGCTCCCCGGGCAGGAAAGCGCGTCTTTCTGGAAAGGATTCAGCCGCTGTGGTCACGTCTTAATTTCAGCAGAAAGGCGTCTGTGAGAAATCTTATCCGTTACAAGAAGCGGTTTTTTATGACGATTTTCGGAATCGGAGGCTGTACGGCTCTCCTGCTCGTCGGTTTCGGGCTGAAGGATTCCGTATCTTATATCGGAGAAGGACAGTTTGGAAGCATTTTCGTATACGATGCAGCAATCGCCGTGGACGGGGAGGCGGAAGCTGAGGAAAAGGAGAAGCTTTACCGGAAGATTTCAGAGGATGAAAAAACGGAATGTTCGATGCGTGTGCTTGAGACAGCTCTTGACGCGGAGAAGGACGGCGTGACGAAAAGCGTCTATCTTGTAGTGCCGGAGAAGGAGGAGGAGCTTTCCTCTTATATTCGTCTGAAGGATCGGGAAACTCAGGAAGGTTACGAACTTTCCGACGAGGGAGTGGTGATTTCAGAAAAGCTTTCGGAGCTTCTGGGAGTAAAGGCGGGCGATACGATTCTTCTGAAGGAGGACGAGACGGACCGGAAGGAAGTCCTGGTTGCGCAGGTTGCAGAAAATTATTTTATGCACTATATTTATATGAGTGATGCCCTGTATGAGGAGCTGTTTGAAGAAACGCCGGAATGGAATATGCTGTTTGTATGTAATAGAGAGACGGACGAGGCGTCAGAGGACGCATTTCGGGAAGAATATATGGAAGAGGAAGCGGCGGCAGGCGTCACGTTTACAAGCGAGACGGCGGAATATATCGACGATATGCTGGAAAGCATGAACGTCGTAATTCTTGTACTTGTCGCCTCAGCCGGAATGCTTGCATTCGTGGTGCTGTACAACCTGAACAGTATTAATATCAGCGAGAGAAAGAGAGAGCTTGCCACCCTGAAGGTTCTGGGCTTTTACGACAGGGAAGTGTCGGCTTATGTCAACCGGGAAAATATTCTTCTGACTGTCATAGGAACGGCGGCAGGAATTGTTCTGGGAATTGCCCTTCACAGATTCGTGGCGATGACGGCGGAGACGGATACGCTGATGTTCGGGCGGGATATACGCTGGTACAGCTATGTGTTCAGTGTGATTCTGACCTTCGTCTTTTCGGCGGTCATCAGCTGGACCCAGTTTTTCAGGCTGAAAAAGATAGATATGGTAGAATCGTTGAAGAGTGTGGAATAAAGGAGAGAGCCGGATGGCACTTAAGTTTGTATTTGGAAATTCGGGGGCGGGAAAGTCCTACGCCCTGTATCAGGAGGTGATCCGTTCCTCAAAAAAGAATCCCGATCAGAAATTTCTTGTTCTTGTACCGGAGCAGTTTACGATGCAGACCCAGAAGGAGCTTGTACGTCTGCATCCGGACGGGGGAATTTTGAATATCGACGTTCTGAGCTTTCAGCGTCTCGCTTACAGGGTATTCTCTGAGACGGGGACGCAGACAGGAAAGGTGCTGGAGGAGACGGGAAAAAATCTGGTCCTCCGGAAAATTGCGCAGCAGCATAAAGAAGAGCTTTCTGTCCTTGGAGGAAATCTGAATAAGATGGGGTATATCAGCGAGATAAAATCTCTGATTTCCGAGATGACGCAGTATGCTGTGTCAGAGGAAGAGCTTGCCCGGCTTATCAGTAAAAGCACAGACAAGCCGCACCTTTATCATAAGCTTCATGATGTGCAGACGCTTTATCAGGCTTTTCATGAATATCTGGAGGAAAAATATATCACGGCAGAGGAGCTTCTTGAGGTACTCTGCCGTGTGGCGGATAAGTCGGAGCTTATCCGGGAGAGCGTGATTGTTCTGGACGGCTTTACAGGCTTTACGCCGATTCAGAATCTGCTGATGCAGAAGCTGATGCTTTATGCGAAACAAGTGATTGTGACAGTGACGATAGATGAGCGGGAAGACCCCTATCGGATGGAGGGGGAGCACCAGCTCTTTTATCTGAGTAAAAAAACAGTCTGCACGCTGATGCGCCTTGCGGCGGAGGCACAGGTAAAGGCAGAGCAGCCCGTCGTTATCCGGATGTCTCCTCAAAGCCGTTTCCAAAAGGGAAGCGCGCTTTTCTGGCTGGAGCAGAATCTTTTCCGTCTCCGTCAGAGACCATTTCAGGGAAAGCAGGAGGAGATACATCTGCATGTTTTGCGGAATCCGGAGGAGGAGACGATCTGGGCTGCGTCCCAGATACGCCGTCTCGTTCGTGAAAAAGGGCTTCATTACCGGGATTTCGCTGTGATTACAGGAGATATGGAAGCGTACAGTCCGGCTTTGGAACGTATTTTTCCGGCATACGGAATCCCCTGTTTCCTTGATAATAAGCGCAGTGTTCTGAAAAATCCCTTTGTAGAGTTTATCCGTTCGCTTCTGGAGATTGCAGATCAGGATTTTTCCTATGAATCTGTGATGCGCTGCTTAAGAAGCGGGCTTTTCGGCATGGAGCCGGAGGAAGCAGATATTCTGGAAAACTATATTCTGGCTCTTGGAATAAGGGGAGCAAAAAAATGGGAAAACCGGTTCGCCCGCTTATACGGTGATCTGAAAGAGGAGGAGCTGGAAGAGATTGATATGCTGCGCCAGCGTTTTGCGGACGCAGTGCTTCCGTTTGTCAGAGTACAGCGCAGAAAAGATGCGGACGTGAGGACGAGAACGCTCTCTCTTTACAGTCTGATAGAGAGCCTTGGAATACAGAAGCGCCTTGCAGAAATGGAAGAGGAGTTCAGAAGAGACGGAAACGAGGTTCTGGCAAAGGAATATCATCAGATCTATGGAATGATCATGGATCTTTTTGACAAGCTGGTGGATCTCCTTGGAGACGAGGAGCTGCCTCTCAGGGAGTATGCGCAGATTCTTGACGCGGGCTTTGCAGAAGCGCGTGTGGGCGTGATTCCTCCGGGCGTTGACGAGGTTATGGCAGGAGATATGGAGCGTACGCGTTTGAAAGATGTAAAAGTCCTTTTCTTTCTGGGAGTCAATGAAGGAAGCGTGCCCAAGAGCAGCAGCCGGGCGGGAATTCTTTCAGATATGGAGCGTGAGGAGCTTCGCAAAGCCGGGCTGGAGCTTGCGCCCGGAGCCAGAGAGCAGGCGTATATTCAGAGATTTTATCTCTATCTGAATCTGACGAAGCCGTCGGAACGCCTCTATGTTTCCTACAGCCTTCTGGACGGAGCAGGAAGAAGTCTTCGCCCTTCGTACTTCGTCAGCGTGCTGAAAAAGCTCTTTCCGGAGCTTACCGCCGTATACGAGGACGGGAAGGAGAACGGGGAGCTGCCGCAGACGGAGAGAGAGGGAATGAGCCTTCTTACAGAGAAGCTTGGGAAATACCGGGAAGGAGAAGAAGACGCGCATTTTTATGATCTGTACCGCTGGTATGCCAGACAGGAAAAGTACGGGGAGAAGCTGGGGCAGCTTCTTGACGCGGCATTTTCAGTACACAGGGATACAAGTCTTGGAAAAGCCGTGGCGCACGCCCTTTACGGGAAAGTTCTGGAAAACAGCGTGACGCGTCTGGAACAGTATGCCGCCTGCGCCTACGCACATTTCCTGACTTACGGTCTCAGGCTTTCCCAGAGAGAGACGTATGAATTTGAAGCGGCAGATATGGGAAATATTTTCCATGAGACGCTGGAATCCTTTTCGAGAAGGGTGGAAGAGAGCGAATATACCTGGACAGATCTTCCGGGCGGGACGGCAGAGAGCTGGATTGAGGAATGTCTTGATCAGGCGGCGGCAGATTACGGAAATACGATTCTGAACAGTACGGCGCGCAACGCCTATATGACGCGCAGGATGAAGAGGATTATGAAGAGGACGGTCTGGGCGCTGAGCGAGCAGATACGCAGAGGTCTGTTTACGCCGGAAAATTATGAGATCAGCTTTTCTTCTGCTTCAGATCTGGATTCTGTCAGCATTGACCTTTCGCCGGAGGAAAAGCTGCGCCTTCAGGGACGGATTGATCGCGTCGATACCTGTGAAGACGAAGAACATGTTTATGTAAAGGTCATCGACTATAAATCGGGAAGCACTTCGTTTCAGCTTCTGTCCCTGTACCACGGACTGCAGCTCCAGCTTGCCGTCTATCTTGGCGCGGCGATGGAGCTGATGAAAAAGGAGCATCCCGGAAAAGAGGTGCTTCCTGCCGGAATGCTGTATTATCAGATTCAGGATCCGATTCTGGATACCGCAGAGCCGGAGGGAGAAGAGGAGCTGTCGGGAGAGCTTCTGGAAAAGCTGAAGCCGGGCGGGCTTATCAACGCCGATCCGGAGATTATCAGCCTTCTTGACAGGAGTATGCCGGGAAAATCTTCCGTTCTGCCTCTGGTGTGCAATAAGGACGGATCTTTGAGGGCAGGTTCTCCTGTGGCTACGGAAAAGCAGTTTGAGACGCTTTCCCGGTATGTGAACAGGAAGATCCGGAAAATCGGCGCAGAGATGCTGGAAGGGCGGGCAGATGTGTCTCCCTATGAGCTGAAGGGGAAAACAGCCTGCGATTACTGCCCGTACCGGGGAGTCTGCGGTTTGGACAGCAAGACAGAAGGCTTTCGCGTGAGAAGGCTTCCGGAGCTGAAGGAAGAAGAGATATGGAAGCGGATGGAGGAGGAAGACGGGAATTGAGCGTCGCATGGACAGAGGAACAGAAAAAGGTTATCACAGTCAGAAATAAAAATGTGCTCGTCTCGGCAGCCGCCGGTTCAGGAAAGACAGCCGTTCTCGTAGAGAGAATTCTCTCCCTTGTGTGCGGAGAAGGTGAGAAGGAAAGTCCTCTCGATGTGGATCGGCTTCTTGTGGTGACCTTCACGAAGGCGGCTGCCGCAGAAATGAGAGAGAGAGTCGGACTGGCTCTGGAACAGCGTCTTGAAAAAGATCCGCAGAACGAGCATCTTCAGAAGCAGCAGACGCTGATTCATAACGCTCAGATTACGACGATACACAGCTTCTGCCAGTATGTGATACGGAATTACTTTCATCAGATTGATTTGGATCCGTCTTTTCGGATAGGAGACGAGGGAGAGCTTCGCCTTCTGAAGGGAGATGTGATAAAAGAACTGCTGGAAGAACACTATGCTCAGGAAAGTCCGGAATTCACGGAGCTGGTAGAGACGTATGCCACGGGAAAGAGCGATGCGCCGCTGGAGGATTTGGTTCTTCAGCTTTACGAGGCGGCCGTAAGCTATCCCTATCCGAAGCGATGGCTGGAACAGTGCAAAGAGACCTACAGGGATGTGAAGGAGGAAACCGTCTGCGGGAGCAGCTGGATGAAATTCCTTTTGGAGCTTGCCGCGCAGACCTTTTCGGATCTTAAGCAGGAGACGGAGAATATGATCCGGATCTGCCGCCTGCCGGGAGGCCCTTATATGTATGAGGGCGCTCTCCAGTCCGATCTTACCCAGGCGGAGAGCCTTCTTTCCTGTTCGGGCTATGAGGAGATACGACAGGGACTTTCCGGGCTGTCCTTCGCCCGCCTTTCCCCAAAGAAGGATGCGGATGTGGAGGAAGAAAAGAAGGAGATGGTAAAAGCCTTCCGCGACGGGATGAAGAAAAGCCTTAAGGATATGAAGGAGAAATATTTTTCTCTTCCGATAGAGGGCGTATGCGGTCTGATGGAAAAGGCGTCCTCTCCGACGGGAACCCTTCTTGATCTGGCGGCGGAATTTTCAGATCGCTATCAGGAAAAGAAGAGACTGAAAAATCTTGCCGATTTTTCTGATCTGGAGCATCTGGCGCTGGAGATTTTGGTGGAGGATGTACAGGAAGAGGGCGGAAAGATGAGGATTATTCCGTCCGACGCTGCAAAGGAGCTTTCCGGGCGGTACGCGCATATTATGATCGACGAATATCAGGACAGCAACCTGATTCAGGAGATTATTCTGAACAGCGTAAGCAAAGGGCAGGGAAAGCCGAACGTCTTTATGGTGGGAGACGTCAAGCAGAGTATTTACCGTTTCCGTCTTGCAAGACCGGAACTTTTCATGGAAAAATATCAGTCCTATCCCCGGACAGACGACGCGGACGAGATACGCATCGATCTTCACAGAAATTTCAGAAGCCGTCAGGAGGTGCTGGAAGGAGCGAACAGCGTCTTTGGAAGGCTGATGACGGAGGCGGTAGGAGGAATCCGCTATGACAGCGAGGCGGCTCTCTATCCGGGCGCTTCCATGCCGGAAGAGGAAGGAAAAGAGAAAAAGCCGGAATTTCTGCTTCTGGAAAAGGATGCGTCAGGAAAAGACGCGTCAGAAAAAGAAGAAGACAGTGCAAAGACGGACCGGGAGCTGGAAGCGCAGGCTGCGGCGGAACGTATCCGGGAGCTTCTGGAGACAGAAAAGGTGTGGGATAAGGATACGAAGGAGTTCCGTCCTGTGCGCCGCTCGGATATCGTGATTCTTCTGCGCAGCCTGACGGGCTGGGGTGACGTTTTTGCGCGCGTGCTGACGGCAGAGGGAATCCCTGCGCACACAGAATCGAGAACAGGATATTTTACGACGATAGAGATAGCTACCCTTCTGAATATTCTCCGGATTACAGATAACTCGCGTCAGGATATTCCGCTTGCAGCTGTGATGAAGTCTATGATAGGCGGATTTTCAGATGCGGATCTGGCAAAGATAAGAAGCGGATTTTCAGGAAAGCATTTCTTTGCGGCATGTATGCGCTACAGGGAAGAGGGCGGCGACGGGGAGCTGAAGGAACGCCTGAATCGTTTTTATGAAAAGATCGGAAAGTACAGGAGGCTTGCGCAGTTTCTTTCCATTCATGAGCTGATAGAGGAAATTCTTTCTGACACAGGGTACGGCGATTATCTGAAGGCTCAGCCGGGAGGCGCGCAGCGCAGCGCCAACGTCCGTATGCTGGTAGAAAAGGCTCTTGCCTTTGAGAAGACAAGCTACAGGGGACTCTTTCATTTTGTACGCTATATTGAGCAGCTTCAGACCTATCAGGAGGATTTCGGAGAGGCGGGGATTCTCGGAGAAAATGAAGACGCAGTCCGGATTATGACGATACATAAGAGTAAGGGACTGGAATTTCCGGTTGTGATTGCGGCAGGTATGGGAAAAAGCTTCAACAGGCAGGATTCCAGAAGCCGCGTTGTGATTCATCCCGATCTGGGAGTCGGCGTGGACTGGGTAGACACAAAACGAAGGACGAAGACCCCTACGCTGCCAAAGCGCGTTCTTCAGAAGGCTCTCGATATGGAAATGCTCGGAGAAGAGCTGCGTGTGCTTTATGTAGCCTTTACGCGGGCGAAGGAGAAGCTGATTGTACTGGGAAGCGCCGGGAAGCTGGATGACAGGATACAGAAGACAGAGGCGGAGCGAGGCAGAGAGACGCTTTCCTTCCGTACCCTGTCTTCGGCAGGCAATTATCTCGACTGGCTTCTTCCGGCGATCTGTTCTCATCAGGACAGCCCGTTTCAGATAAAGCGCCTCACTCCGAAGGAGGAGGCGGCGCAGGCTGTAGAGCGGCAGTTGTATTACGAGGCGGAAAAGGAAAGACTCCTTGCTCAGGAGAACTTTCCTGCAGAGGACGAAGAGTATGCGCGCGCGCTGGAAGAGAGGCTCTCCTTTGAGTATCCGTATCAGGAGGAGGCGGATCTTCGGGGAAAGCTCAGCGTATCGGAGCTTAAGCGCAGCGATCAGGAGGAAGAGGAAGGAGAGGTTCTGTATCCGGAAGAAGAGATTGTGCCGTATATTCCGGCGTTTATGCAGGAGACAAAGCCTCTCGGCGCGGCAGCCAGAGGAACGGCGTACCACAGGGCGCTGGAATGTCTTGATTTTCAGGGGCTTTATCATTCCGAGCGCGTCAGAGAAGAGCTTGCGCGTCTTGTTGAAGAGGGTCGCATGACAAAGGAGCAGGAAAAGGCTGTCCGACCGTATGATATTTATGTGTTTGCGCAGTCCGCTCTTGCAAAGCGGATGACGAAGGCTCGAAAACAGAAAGCGTTTTTTACAGAGCAGCCCTTCGTGATACGGATTCCCGCAAATGAGCTGTATCCGGAGCGAAAGAGCAGGGAGCCGATCCTTGTACAGGGAATTATAGACGCATATTTTTATGAGGAAAATGAAAACGGAGACAGAGAAATTGTGATCACAGATTACAAGACGGATTATGTGAAGACAGAAGAAGAGCTTCTGGAAAGATACAAAAAGCAGCTTGATTATTACGGGCTTGCCCTGGAAAGGCTGACAGGTCTTCGCGTCAGAGAAAAGCTTATCTATTCCTTCTGTCTGGGACGGGAGATTCCCGTTGACTGAAAAGCGCCGTAGAAATATGGGAAGTGAAAAGAAAAGATAAGATAAGAGAGGAAGAAACATATGGCAGTATTTGATTTTCAGCATACGGCGGACGAAGGAAAAGAAGAGGGTTCCGTTTGTACCTATGAGATATTCAGTTCCAATGCGCATGAAGCGTCTCCGGAAAAACCGATGCTGGTTCTTGATAATTCCAGAAAGGAGTGGAAGCATCATTCCAGCGGGATGTTCACCAATCCGGATAAAAGGACGGCTTTTGAATTCAAAGGAGAGGATGAGAAGGCGGAGGCGGATATCCTGAAGGTGGATGCCCGCTTTGTCAGCCTGCTTCGCTGGCTTGGTGAGCACCGCATTTTTGTCCGCCTGTCAGGAGAGAACAGGGAGGACGGCTACGCAGTCTATCGCATACGGGAGACGTCTTTTGGAGGGGGAAACAAGCTGTCGGCAGAGGACGGCTTCCTTCAGTATATGATAGAAAGGCTTCTTGCAGGAGACGCGCCCTCTCTGGAAGAGGAGGACGAGGACCAGGAGGAAACAGGAGACGAGATGAAGCTTACAAGCCTTCAGAGCATCACAGATTTTATAACCTGTGCAGGCAGAACGCTTCCTGATAATATCCGTCTCTGGGCGAGAAGAAACCTTGCAGTGGCGCGGTCGGCGGAGGTGTCTCCGGAGGAACGCCGTCACGCCCAGAGAGCGCTTTCTATTATGATGAATATTCAGTGGAAAAATCATTATTTTGAGGCGATTGATCCGAAAGAAGCGCGCCGGATTCTGGATGAAGAGCTTTACGGAATGGAAAGAGTAAAGCAGAGAATTATCGAGACGATTATACAGATTAACAGGACGCACACGCTTCCGGCTTACGGGCTTCTTCTGGTGGGACCGGCAGGAACGGGAAAATCCCAGATCGCCTATGCTGTAGCAAGAATCCTGAAGCTTCCGTGGACAACGCTGGACATGAGTTCCATCAACGATCCGGAGCAGCTCACGGGAAGCTCAAGAGTCTATGCCAATGCGAAGCCGGGGATCATTATGGAAGCATTTGCGATGGCAGGCGAGTCCAATCTCGTTTTTATTATCAATGAGCTTGATAAGGCTTCATCGGGGAAGGGCGGCGGAAATCCGGCTGACGTTCTTCTGACGCTTCTTGATAATCTGGGCTTTACGGACAATTATATGGAATGTATGATTCCCACAGGGGGAGTCTATCCGATTGCCACGGCGAACGATAAGTCGCAGATCAGCGCGCCTTTGATGTCGCGCTTTGCCGTTATTGATATTCCGGACTATACGCCGGAGGAGAAAAAAGTCATTTTCTCAAAATTTGCTCTTCCCAAAGAGCTCAGGCGCATGAGCCTGAAGCCGGAAGAATGTATCGTGACTTCGGACGGACTTGACGCTGTAGTTGCGCGTTATGAGCATACGTCGGGAATCCGTGATCTGGAGCAGGCGGCGGAGCACATCGCGGCTCATGCTCTTTATCTTATCGAGGCGGAGCGTCTTTCCAGCGTCACCTTCGACGCCGGAAGGATCAGGGAGCTGCTTGGCTGATTAGTCGGGCAAAGAGCCGTAGTCCCGGCAGAGAGAGCAGAATGCCTGAATGTTAGGAGTCAGATATTTGCTCTTATGATAAATAATGTGAAATTCACGCTGCAGCGGCGGATTCAGAGGAAGAGAGGCTACCGCGTGTTCGCGGACGTCCTTCTCCACAAGGAGACGGGGAAGGACGGCTACGCCAAGCCCCTCGGACACAGCTTTTACGATAGCCTGCGTACTGGAGCTTTCCCAGATGGGACGGACGCTCATCTGGAGAAGAGAAAAGCAGGCGTCGAGAAGTTCGCGTCCTGCGCTGCCGTTTTCGCGCATCAGAAAAGGAAAGCGCGCAAGCTCTTCCAGCGTAACTTCTTTATTGGAAAGAAGCGGATGACCGGGAGGCACAATGGCGCAGAGAGAATCCTTCATAAAGGGGATGGAGTTTATATCGGGACTGCCGGGTTTTGTCTCGATAAGACCGACGTCGACGGCATTATCAAGAATAAGCTTTTCAATCGTATCCGATTTATTTACGACAGCTTCCGTGCGCAGCGAAGGGTACTGTGCCTGGAAACGCCGGAGGAGAAGCGGCAGGACATGAGTGCCGATGGTGATGCTTGTGCCGATGCGGAGCGTGCCGAGATTGTCCCAGTTGCGTATTTTCGTCTCCATTTCCTCAAAAAGCGTAACGATATGAAGGGCGTAACCATAGAACTGTGTGCCGCATTCGGTAGGAAGAATGCGCCGTCCGATTCTTTCAAAAAGCTGAACGCCGTAATAATCTTCCAGTTCCCTGAGAGACAGGCTGACGGACGGCTGGGCAAGATGAAGCTCCTCCGCTGCTCTGGTAACGCTGCTGTGCCGGTATACGGCTTCAAAAATTTTCATATGACGAAGTGTCACAAAACTTCTCTCCCTTCTGTGTTCTATGCAGAAATATTCCCGTATTAAACAGTCAGATCAGAAAACAAATAGCTCATAAATCAATAGCTTATAAAATCAACAGGTTATAAAACAAATGTATAATAAAAAAATTATGATAATAATAGAATAATACAATTTTACATATAAATCAACAGGATATATACTGGTGACGAAGGAGGAGAGTTATGAAAAAGAAAAGAGAGGTTTTGCAGAAACTGTTTTTATCGACCCTGTATCTGAGCGCATTTACATTCGGGGGAGGTTATGTAATCGTCACGCTGATGAAAAAGAAATTTGTGGACGAGTATCACTGGATAGAAGAGGACGAAATGCTGGATCTGATAGCGATAGCGCAGTCGGCTCCGGGAGCCATAGCTGTAAACGGCGCTATCGTCGTCGGTTTTAAGCTGGCAGGCGTGACAGGCGCTCTGACAGCGATTATTGCAACCATCATCCCGCCCTTTGTCATTATATCGCTTGTCTCTGTCTTTTATCAGGCGTTCCGCAGCAATTTCTTTGTAAGCCAGATGCTGGAAGGAATGCAGGCAGGCGTAGGGGCTGTGATAGCTTCTGTCGTCTATGAAATGGCTGCCGGAGTCGTTCACGGAAAGAGTCTGACGTCCCTGCTGATTATGGCGGGCGCGTTTGCCGCAACCTGTATTTTTAATGTCAATGTGGTGGCAGTGATTCTGGTATGTATTTTACTGGGAATCATCAGAACCTTTACGGTGAAAAGGAGGGAGAAGGAATGATTTACTTTCAGCTGTTCTTAAGCTTTCTTCAGATTGGGATGTTCAGCTTCGGAGGAGGCTATGCGGCGATGCCGCTGATACAGGGGCAGGTTGTGACGTCTCACGGCTGGCTCAGTATGGAAGAGTTTACGGATTTGATTACCATTTCCCAGATGACGCCGGGTCCTATCGCGGTAAATTCTGCTACCTTTGTGGGAATTAAGATAGCAGGAATACCGGGAGCGCTGGCTGCTACGATAGGCTGTATTCTGCCGTCCTGCATTATTGTGACGCTTATCGCCTGCCTTTATCTGAAATACAGAAATATGGCTGTACTGCAGGGTGTTCTGGCATCGCTTCGCCCGGCTGTCGTTGCCATGATTGCGTCGGCTGGAATTTCAATTCTCATTTCGGCTTTCTGGGGAGGAGCGGGAAATATAGCGCTGTCAGATACAAACTGGATTATGGTTCTGATTTTTGCAGCCTGCGTCGTGATGCTTCAGAAATTTAAGATGAACCCGATCACGGTGATGCTGGCGGCTGGCGTATTCAAGGTTGTGACGGCTCTGGCGCTGGGCTGACACTTTCAGAAGAAGGTAAAAAATGAAAAACTTAAGGGATTCTTAAGAAATCTCTTTCAGATTTTGCGCTTTTTAAGAAAGGTTTTTATGCTATACTGTCTTCATTATTGATAAGGAGGGTATTCCATTTTATGAGACAGAGAAAGAAAAGCAGACGGCCAGCCGTCTTTATTACAGGAGCTGTGCTTTTCGTTCTGCTTGTTCTTGCTGCCTGGAAGCTGACCGGCGAACGAAGACAGGATACGGCAGATTCCGATGGCGCAGTGCAGCAGGGTACGGAGCTTCCCGTGCCGGAGGAAACGAAGAAGCCTGCGCAGAGCAAGCCGACAGAAAAAGAAGATCCAGAAGAAGAACTTACGCCGGAGCAGGAAGCCGAAAAGCAGAAGCAGACCTTCCTTCCAGATTATACGAGCGCCGCCTTTTTAAATACGACGCCGCTGCGGTGCCTGTCTGTGGAGGTGGGCGCAAAGGAGGACGAGCTTTATTTTAACTGGCTGTCTCCCGATCCTTCGGCAGGCGAGGTGCTCTGGAAGGATGTTTCTTCGGGAGAGCAGAAGAGCTTTCAGGCAAAGTGCAGCGTCTCCGTCACAGTTCCGGGCTTCTATGTAAATAAGGCGGTAGTGACGGGAATCGTTCCGGGCGCAGCTTACTCCTATCAGGTGGGAAATGATGCGGCGCGGTCGCCGGAATATACTTATCAGAGACCGAAGAAAGAAGGAAATAACCTGACATTTCTGGTGACGGCTGATGCGCAGATAGGACAGTCTGATATGGAAGATCCGCGCGAGACGGCAGAACGCTGGGACAGCGTGCTGACAAGACTGACATCCTATGTGCCGGAGGCAGATTTCCTCTTCCATCTTGGAGATCAGGTGGCGGATTTCGGAAGTCAGGAGCATTATGAGATGTTTCTTGATCATCTTGCCCTCTACAGGATTCCCCTTGCCCCTGTTGTAGGAAATCATGATGTGGCAAATGAACATTCCATACAGGAAAACGGACATCCGGGCGGACCTTATTTTTCCGAACATTTTTATGTTCCGAACCGCTCTTCTGTCGGACAGAGCCAGTACGATACAGATGGAAATTACTATTTTATCCGGGGAAATGTACTCTTTATCGTCCTCAACAGCTCCACAAGTCAGGGAAGCGCAGCCCAGGAACAGTATGTGGCGCAGATTACGGCAGAGCATCCTGACGTCAGATGGAAGATTCTCGCCCAGCATTTTCCGGCTTATCCGGGCGCGGTGAAGTCGCACACAGACTGCAAGGAATATCTGGCGCGTATCGCGGCGGATAATGATATCGATCTCATTCTGGGAGCGCATGATCATGCTTATTCCCGTACAGCCTTTGTAAACAGGGACTGCGAGACGCTGAACGATTACCCCTACGATCCCGGCTCCTCTGTGACCAATCCGGAGGGTACGCTCTATGTGACCTGCGGAACCTCCAGCGGCTGCCTGTACCATGAGATGGAGGAAGAAATACGTATCGTTTATCAGGGACAGCCCTACGCTCCGGTAGCCATCCGCTTCGACGTGACAGACACGCAGCTTCATATGGAGACTTACCTTGTGGATTCCTGGACGCTTTTTGACGAATATACGATCGAGAAAATGTAACCGCTGAAGGGAGAGAAAGAGGTACAAAATACAGAATAAAATAAGGTGTAATTAGAAAAATGAGGGCGCAGCTCAATCGTTTGACGATTTTGCAGCGTCCTCATAACTGCTGTATCAGCTATCTTTGATGTTCTTCTTTTTTCTTTTATTTCTATTTTTAATCCATTTCCATTTAATCCATTCCGAATTTCCCGTAAATCTTTTTTACCAGCTTTTGGCTTCGGGGCAGCCAGAACTGTACGACTGGTCCTGTCAGAATGATGGCGGCGACAGTTCCGACGCCCACGACACCTCCGAGAAGGTAACCGAAAATAACGAAGAAGACGTCGCAGCCGACACGCACCCAGCGGAACTGGAAGCGTTTCAGCTTGTCGGTAAGAACAATGGCGACAAGATCATTGGGGCCTGTTCCGGCTTCGCTCTGAATAACGACGGACATACCGAGCGCAAGAATGACAAGACCGAGGATCATAACAAGGATTCGCAGATACATCGGCGAAGCGGCGCTTATCCGTCCGTCAAAGACCCAGAGAAAGAAGTCGATGATGGGACCTCCGAAAAAGGCGCAGATGACGCTGCCTGGTTTGATATAGCCTTTGGTAAAGATGAGAAGAAGCAGCATAATCAGGCAGAGAGTAATCACATGCACCGTACCGATGGAGAGACCTGAGAGTATGGAAAGTCCCTGAACAAATACGGTAAAGGTATCCGTACCAAGCTCTGAGATCAGAAACATGGTGACGCCCAGATGAGCGATGATAAGCCCGACAAGCAGGGTGATAAGGGCGATTGCCCATTGACCGGGCGTCCGACCGGAAGTGTCTTTGGCAAAAGTCGTCTGCGTACTCATAGAAAAGTCCTTTCTTTATTCTCAGATGTATTATTTTGATTATAGCAGTTTTTTGGAAAAAAGAAAAATTATTTCGCCGTCTGCGCGCCGCCTGCGGCTTTTTCGGCAAACGTCGTTGTTACAAGCTTCTCATAGGGAACGCGCTCTTTAAGTTCGCCTGCCTCGTCGAGGATATCCTGAAGGAGGGTAAAGCTTTCCTCCTGAAAAATAAGATCTTTTTTCCAGGTATCCTGTTCGTAATAGCGGGTGACAATCGTCGTGATATCTTCAAGAGAGGTCTCTTTAAACTGAGGCGAGATGATTTCGGCGATTTCCTCCGGCGTATGAGTCTGGACATAATCCATACCCTTCTGGAGAGCATTGACAAAGCCCTGGATTAGCTCGGGATGCTCGTTCAGATAGCTCTGTCTGGTGCAGTAGGCTGTGTACGGCACATAGCCGGAATCTACGCCCAGGGAGGCGACGACATATCCTGCGCCCTCTTTTTCAAGCGTAGCCGCGCCCGGCTCAAACTCTACAGTAAAATCTGCCTGCCCGCCGGAAAAGGCTGCTGCTGTCGATCCAAAATCGATGCTCTGATCGATCGCCATGTCCGCAGCAGGATCGAGATTATGTTTCTTCAGGATATATTCAAATACCATCTGGGGCATTCCGCCCTTTCGTCCGCCCAGCACGGACTTTCCCTTTAAATCCGACCATTGAAATTCAGGCATCGGCTCGCGCGCCACAAGAAAGTTTCCGGCGCGCTGGGTAAGCTGCGCAAAATTGACAACGGCGTCGTCGGGATTCTGGTTGTAGACATAAATAGAGGCTTCCGATCCCATGAAACCGATATCAGCCTCTCCGGAGAGAACGGCGGTCATGACCTTGTCGGCTCCGAAGCCGGTCACAAGCTCCAGATCGATTCCTTCCTCCTCAAAATAACCATTTTCAATCGCTACATACTGGGGCGCATAAAAGACAGAATGTGCGACCTCGTTCAGAGTTACCTTTGTCAGTTCCCCGGACGCGGGTTTGGAACCGCCGCAGCCTGTAAGACTGCCCAGCAGAAGCGTACCCGTAAGACAGGACGCCAGCAGGGCAAAATACTTTTTTTTCATAAAAGATCCTCCTTTTTTCCGAATACTATATGATATACGGAAAAAAGGAAAAGGTGCGGCTACTTTTCGTATTCGACAGACATCAGGCACAGTCCCTGGGCAGGAGCCGTAAAGCCTGCGTTTTCGCGGCGGAGAGAGGCAAGAATCTCTGTTACATCCTCCGGCTGTTTCTGGTGAAGCCCGACCTCGATAAGCGTTCCGGTGAGAATACGCACCATATGGTAGAGGAAGCCGTTTCCGGTAAAGGAAAGGTCAAGCTCGCTGCCCTTACGCTCAAGAACAATACGTTCCACTGTGCGGACAGTTGATTTTTTCCCGCGCCGGTAGGAAGAGAACGCCTTGTAGTCGTGGGTTCCGCAGAGCAGGGCGGCAGCCTCCTTCATCGCACTCTCGTCAAGAGCGTCTTCGACAGTGAAGAGATATTTCCGTTCAAATACGTTCGGTATAGAGCTGTTCCAGATGCGGTATCTGTATGTTTTGCGCACAGCGTTCAGCCGGCTGTGAAATCGGGGATCTGCTTCTTCGGCGGAGAGTACGGCGATATCTTCCGGCAGATAATGATTCAGGGAAGCAAGAAGCTCCTGACAGCTTAAGGGACTTTCTGTTCTGAAATTTGCGATCTGCCCGGCAGCGTGGACGCCTGCGTCCGTTCTTCCGGAGCCTGCGAGATGGATTTCCTCGCCCGTCAGCCGGGAGAGAACGGTGGTAAGCCTGCCCTGAATAGTATTTTCTTCGTGCTCCTGACTCTGCCATCCGCTGTAGCGTGTTCCGTCATACTGAAGTACCAGCTTTATATTTCTCATAGCGTAGTCGTTCCCTTCATTTCTTTTTTGATCCAGTCCTCGGAGGCTTTCAGCCTCCGGTCAAGCTCCTCCTGATTCTCGTCTCCGACAGCCTGAAGAAACCAGGCGTATTCGTCAAAGAGACCCTGTCCGTGAGGGACGAGGTAGGCTCCGGCGTCGCTTCCCAGTCCAAGGTGCGCGCCGAGAGAAAAGGCGCGGCGGACACAGCTCATCTGCCGTTTCAGAATCTTCCTTACCTGATTATCAGGGAACCTTCCGCAGCCAAGGAGATTTCCGGTCGGGGCAAAGGTAGGAACCCAGATTACAGGGCTTTCGGCAAGAAGCATAATCGTGCTGTCGCTTAGATAATTTCCATGCTCCAGAGTATCGACTCCGGCTTCTACAGCAGCCCGGACAGGAACGTCTCCGTTGCCGTGCGCCATAACGCGCATTCCGGCGCTGTGCGCGAAATCAATCATTTCCTGAATTTCATCGGGCGGAAGACCCTCTTCGCTCAGTGCTCCGAAGCAGGAAAAGTCCATGATTCCGCTGATCATGATTTTGATGAAATCAGCGCCGTCTGCTTTTGCCTGCAGCACGAGACTGCGGTATTCCTGCATATCCCGGAAGGCATGTCCTACGATTCCTCCGTAATGCCCTTTTTTGTGAATGGCAAACAGGGGCGTGCGGTAATCAATCCCATACTCAGGAGCCAGGGTTTTTGCCAGCTTTGATACGTTCAGAGCGTCTCCGCCGTCGCGCACAAAGGTTACGCCTGCCTTTTGCCAGGCAAGGAGATGTTCGCGGACAGCGTCTTCACAGGGAGAGACTTTGTGAAGGCTTACAGCCGCTTTATAGTTTTTTCCGTCCATAATGATATGTGCATGACATTCTCCAAACATGTGATCCGCCTCCTGTATTTTCTGCTTCCAGTGTAAGCAAAGGCGGTGAAAAAGTCAATCTGCTTCGGAGGGAAAAGGGGTTTCCTGAAAGAATCCGTACTTGTTCTTTCATGCAGGTTATAGTATAATTTTTGAGTATTCAGGCTGTTTTCTTTCTGAAAACGGCGCAGTAAATAATAAATGATTACAGGAGTTGATGTTATGGATCATCTGTACATACCAGAAGGCTACACTTCTGCACTCAGTCTTTACGATACGCAGGTAGCCATTAAGACTGTGAAAGACTTTTTTCAGCAGACGCTGGCGGAGCAGCTCTATCTGCTTCGTGTGTCTGCTCCGCTTTTCGTAACGCCGGAGTCGGGACTGAATGACAATCTGAACGGCGTGGAACGGCCCGTTACCTTCGGTATCCGGGAGCAGAACGACCGCCCGGCTGAGATTGTACATTCTCTTGCAAAATGGAAGCGCAACGCTCTGAAGCAGTACGGCTTTCATATCGGAGAGGGACTTTATACAGATATGAGCGCTATCCGCAGAGATGAGGATACGGACAATATTCATTCTATTTATGTGGATCAGTGGGACTGGGAAAAGATTATCCTGAAGGAGGACAGAAATGTCGAATACCTGAAGGAAACCGTCCGCAAGGTTTATAAGGCGCTCAAGAAGACGGAAAAATATATGTCTATCCGTTATGATTATATTGAGGAGATTCTGCCGAAGGATATTTTCTTTATTACCACTCAGGAGCTTGCGGATCTCTACCCGGATAAGACGGCAAAGGAACGCGAGGATCTGATCGCAAAGGAAAAAGGAGCCGTCTTCCTTATGGAGATAGGTGACAAGCTTGCGGACGGCAAACCGCATGACGGACGTGCGCCGGACTATGACGACTGGCATCTGAACGGAGATATTCTGGTATGGTATCCGGTGCTTGGTCATGCGCTGGAGCTTTCTTCTATGGGAATCCGTGTGGATGAGGAATCTCTTGCGCGTCAGCTGAAGCTTGCAGGCTGTGAGGACCGGGCTTCCCTTCCCTTCCAGAAGGCGATTCTGGAAAAGAAGCTTCCCTATACAGTGGGAGGCGGTATCGGTCAGTCGCGTATCTGTATGTTTTATCTGCGGAAGGCGCATATCGGCGAGGTGCAGGTTTCTCTGTGGCCGGACGAGATAAGAGAACGCGCGGCGCGGAAGGGAATCAATCTTTTGTAACAGAGAAGAAAGGGACAGGAGATACGGAAAAATGATACGAGACGTTTTAGACACCCATACGCATACGCTTGCAAGCGGACACGCTTATAGTACAATACGGGAAAATGCCCGCGTGGCGGCGGAAAAGGGGCTGGAGCTTCTGGCTGTCACAGAGCACGGACCGCGGCTGATTGGAAGCTGTCAGCTGATTTATTTTCAGAATCTGAAAGTAGTAGACCGCCATGCCTATGACGTAGAGCTTCTTTTAGGAGTAGAACTGAATATTCTTGATGAAAACGGGACGGTGGATCTGCCGGAAAAAACTCTGGCGCAGATGGATCTGGCGATTGCCAGCCTTCATATGCCGTGTATCACGCCGGGCTCGAAGGAATTTCATACGCAGGCATACCTTAATGCGATGAAGAATCCTTATGTTAATATTATCGGTCATCCGGACGACCCCCGTTATCCGGTAGATTATACGGCACTCGTTCAGGCAGCGAAGGAGTATGGGGTTCTGCTGGAGCTGAATGAGAACTCCCTCAGACCGGAATGTTCCAGAGCTGGCGCAAAGCCTCAGGACGTGGAGATGATCAGACTGTGCAAAAAATACGGAGTTCCCATTGTCATGGGAAGTGACGCGCATGTAGATTCAGACGTAGGGCGTCACACACTGTCGCATCAGCTCCTGGAGGAAGAAAATTTCCCAGAAGAGTTGGTAGTAAACCGTTCTGCGGCAGTTTTGAAAGAGTTCCTGGAGAAAAAGCGGGAGCAGAGAAGAGAACTTCTGGGAAAATAATTTTTAATAATTCCTAAAAATTTGTCGGCAGCTTCTGGACTTTAAAATTTCACTGTGATAAAATACGGTTGAATGAATCGTATTCTTTGCAGAGGCGAAGAGAATAAAACAGAGAAAATAAAAGGAGAGAACTGTGAACAGAAAAATAAGGACGGAAGCGGTAGACTTTCTATTTGATGCAATTTTAAGCCTGAAGGACAAGGAAGAGTGTTACACCTTTTTTGAGGATATCTGTACGATTAACGAGCTTCTTTCTCTTTCGCAGCGCTTCGAGGTGGCAAAGATGCTCAGAGAGCAGAAGACCTATCTGGAGATAGCGGAAAAGACGGGAGCTTCCACGGCGACGATAAGCCGTGTAAACCGTTCGCTGAATTATGGAAACGACGGATACGATATGGTATTTGACCGCCTGATAAAGGACGGAGAACAGGAATGAAAATATCGACCAGGGGACGTTACGCGCTCCGGTTTATGCTGGATCTGGCGCTTTACGGGGAGGGAAAGTATATCCCTCTGAAGGAGGTGTCGGCACGTCAGGAGATTTCCTTAAAATATCTGGAGCAGATTGTATCTCAGTTCGGAAAACTGGGACTTTTGGAGAGCGTCAGAGGACCGCAGGGCGGGTACAGGCTGACGCGGGCGCCGAAGGATTACACAGTGGGCGAGATTCTGCGCTATGCGGAAGGAGATCTTGCCCCGGTAGCCTGTCTGGAGCAGGGAGGAACGACGTGCGCAAGAGAAGCGGAATGCGGCACGCTGGAGTTCTGGAAAGGTCTGTATCAGGTGATTCAGGAGTATGTGGACGGAGTGACGCTGGAGGATCTGGCAGAGAAGCAGAGAGCGCGCGGCGGAAATAATTTTTGTATATGAAAAAAGACGCTCAGAGGAGCGCCTTTTTTAATTCCCGTATATAAGCGGGCGAAGTGCCGCAGCAGCCGCCGAGGATGGATGCCCCGGAGTCGGCAAGGGTTTTCATATGGCAGGCAAATTCATCTGCCTGCATGGAGTAGACAGCCTCCCCTGTTTCGCTGATAAGAGGCATTCCAGCATTCGGCTTTGCGATGACGGGAATGGAGACACGGTTTTTAATTCCGGCGATGACAACTTCCAGCTGATCGGGACCGGCGGAACAGTTGCAGCCGACGGCGGCAGCGCCCATGGCTTCCAACTCTTCGGCAGCGTCAAAGATATTTCCTCCGAAAAAGAGGCTGCCGTCTGTTTCGGCAGTCAGCGTACAGAAGACGGGAAGATCGCAGACAGAGGCGGCAGCATCCAGAAGGACGATGGTCTCGTCGGAGGCGAGCATAGTTTCTGCAACGATCAGATCGACGCCCTCCTCCGCGAGAAAGGAGATTTGCTCCCGGTAGGCGTCGTAGAGGGCTTCATAGGAAATGGGACCGAGAGGCTCCATCAATTTTCCGGTCGTCGTCATATCTCCGGCTATCAGCGCGCGCTCCCCTACAGCTTTTCGACTGAGATTTACAAGCGTCTTATTCAGAGCTTCTGTTTCTTCGGCAAGACCGTGGGCGGACAGACTCAGCCTGTTTGCCATGAAGGTGGGCGCATAGATGATATCCGATCCGGCTTCGGCGTATTCTCTCTGAAGCTGAATCAGAGGCTCCGGATGCTCTGCGATCCATTTTTCCGTACAGATTCCTTTGGGCATACCCGCTTTCATCAGATTGGAACCAGTCGCGCCGTCCAGAATCAGAGGTCCGTTTTCCAGCCGTTTTATCAAGTCCTGTTTTGTCATACTGCGCCTCCCGCTGTTAAAATTTTAAATTACAATAAAGGAAATCTTATGAAAAATCAAGCCTTGCCAGAAAAAGTCAGGCGTGGTAAAATAAAAACTCAGGTGTAAGTAAGGCAGGTGTTCGCGGCTGACAGACCGAAAGGTGTCAGGTGAGGAAAGTCCGGGCTCCATAGGACAGGACGCCGGATAACGTCCGGTGGAGGCGACTCCAAGGATAGTGCAACAGAAATACACCGCCAGGAGACTGGTAAGGGTGGAAGGGCAGTGTAAGAGACTACCGCCCGCCTGGTAACAGGCGGGGCATATGTAAACCCCGTCCGGAGCAAGACCGAACAGAGACTTAGGCTGGTCCGGCTGTCTCAGGTAGGTCGCTTGAAGCTGTCGGCAACGGCAGAACTAGATAGATGAACACCCACGACATAACCCGGCTTATCGCTTTGCTTACAAAAAAAGGGACGTTTGATACGTCCCTTTTTCATGTGAAAATATAGAAAGCCTCGCTTTTATGTTCTGTCCGCAGCTGCTCAGTCGAGAAAGCCGTCCTCTCCGTCGTCCGGAACGGCGCCTATGTTCTGCGTATTCAGCGTGCGCCTCTTGAGACGCTGATCCTCAGACTGCGTCAGAATAAAATCTTTGACGGCGCGCGCATTTTTGATATGAAGCAGCTCAAGGCGCGGATGCGTAGTGTCTCCTGTGCTGCAGACCACGGTTCCGAGACCGAAGATGCGCTCCAGAAGGCTTGTATTCAGCGTAACGTCCTGAATCTTGTACATATAGCAGTCGTTTTCTTTGCGGTTTAAAAGCCCTTCCTGAATCGTTACAAGCTCTTCTGTCACGGTGTAGGTCGTGAAGGTCAGCGGAAGCCCGAGAAAAGGCCATCTCTTTTTTTCTGTAAATTCCATAAAATACTCCTCTCCGGCAGAAGAAACTGCCTTAAGAAAAATCTGATTCTTTAT
>CAUWNO010000010.1:0-24623 GCA_963559965.1 uncultured Lachnospiraceae bacterium
TATATATTATTGTAGCGAAAGGCTATAGGATATAAAAGAAAGGAGGGAGAAGAGTGAAAAGGAGATTAGCAATGATATGTATGGGACTTTGCATGATGGCAGGACTCTGGAATATGCAGGGGCTTGTAGGACATGCAGAGACAGTGGAGGTTCCCGGTTATCACAGGTACACGACAACCGAGACTGAGGCAATCGACGAATGGTTCGGAATTGCGCGCGGTACATATTTACGCGGAGGTATCTGCGGAATCAAAGATGCAGGTCGTGCAAAAGTCAGTATTTCTGCAACGACTAACGCACATACACGATGCGATTCCGTAAAAGTAGGTCTCTATCTTGATGAAAGTCTTGACGGTGGCGGAAGCTTTGGTACGATAGGAATCTATCATTTCACAGAAGAGAATGCGACATCCTGCTATGGAAGTAAAAGTAACATAGAGGTTACCTCAGGACGGAAATATCGTTCCCGCGGTGTTCACAGCGTAAAGGAAGGCTCTAAGATTGAGACTACGGATACCTGCAGCGGAACATTAACCGCATCCTAAACTCCTCAACTCCAGGGAGTTAAGCATTACACGAATGAAAACTGAATAAGGAACGTCGTGTGAAGAGCACGAAAAAAGAAACAAAGCAACTAAAAAATTAAGTAACTAAAAAACCCAAAACCGATAAAACATATCCCTATTGCTCTACTATTATATATTTTACAATTAAATAGAGAGCGGAGAAGCCGGCAGACCCCCAAATCCTGCCGGCTTTTCCTATGCGGGGAGACAGAAGAAGGCAAAAAAGAACAGATCACGATGACATGAGCGCAGCTTCCGCGGCGAGGGACGCGCCAGCTTCCGCCACAGAGCGAACTGTCTGAGCCGAAGGCGAGTTTTCGCGAATGGCGGATAACAGGCGCGCGGAGCGAGCAGGAAGCGGAGCGAGTCAGGTGAGCTGTTCTTTTTCACATCCTGTTCTTTTTTGCCCCCGGTTCTTTTTCGTATTGTTCTTGAAATTCCACCCAACTCTTGTTACAATGGTATTTAAACAAAACGGAAAGAGGGGTCGCAGCCATGCCAAGAATTGGAATCATTGGAGCGATGGAAGAGGAAATTATTCTCCTCAAGGAGAAGATGGACATAGAAGTGGTAGTAAAAAAAGCATCTATGGAGTTTTATCAGGGAACGCTGAACGGACGGGAGGCAGTTCTGGTACGCAGCGGCATAGGAAAAGTAAACGCAGGTCTCTGCGCGCAGATCCTGGTAGACGTATTTAACGTCGGCTATCTGATTAATACAGGAATTGCAGGATCTTTAAAGCCGGAGATTAATATCGGAGATATTGTTGTATCATCCGATGCTCTGCAGCATGATATGGATGCACGGGCGTTCGGCTATGCCAGGGGAGAGATTCCCCGGATGGATACCGTAAGCTTTCCGGCAGATCCGGAGCTGGTGGCTCTGGCAAAGGCTGCCTGCGAGGAAGCAAACCCTGAGGTGCAGGTATTTGTGGGAAGAGTTGTTACAGGAGATCAGTTTGTAGCAGGTCGGGAGGCAAAGGAAGCGATAGCATCCTGGACAGGCGGATACTGTACCGAGATGGAAGGAGCGGCGATTGCACAGGCAGCGTACCTGAATAAGGTTCCATTTGTTATCGTGCGTGCCATTTCTGATAAGGCGGACGACAGCGCGTCAGTCGATTATCCGACCTTCGAGCAGCAGGCGATAGAGCACAGCGTAAAGCTTGTAGAAAATTTCATTTCACGGATTCCGGAAAATTTATATTAAAAGAGCGTCAGCTTCAAAGAGAAAAAGCGGGAAGCCTGTCGGGATATGTCATGTCCTGACGAGCGCCCGCTCTTTTTATTTTCCATTTCGCCGCGTATAATGAAAGAAAAGGACAGGCAGGGAGAAAGGAAGCGGAAAATATGTTTCGGGTTTTTGAAATTATCGCATGGGCTGTTATCCTGGTGCTCCTGCTTTATCTCTGGGCAGATGTGCGCGAGATAGCAGGGATTGCAAAAGAGAATAAGAGAGAGCTTCTCAGGGCAAGCTTAAGCGTGCGCGCGGCGGAAAGCTATCCCAATTTTCAGGAGGAGGCAGGAAGACAGGCAGAGCTTGAAAAAGCGGCTCAGGAGGCAGAAGAACGGGAACAGAAAGAAGCGCAGGGGAAGAGAATTTTAAATGCATCAGAGGAACAGGTTCTGGACGAAGTGCTGACGGAATTTTTGGGTTAGAACTTGATTCACACAAGGGCATTTGTTAAAATAAAGAAAAAGGCAAAGGCCAATGTGAGGAAAGGAAGTACATAAAATGAGCAGTAAAATTTCATTTGATTATTCCAAGGCTTTGGGCGTAATTCGCGAAAACGAAATACAGAGCATGGAAGGAATTGCCGAGTCCGCAAGAGAGCTTCTTATTTCAGGAAAAGGCGCGGGAAATGATTTTATCGGATGGGTAGATCTTCCTGTAAATTATGACAAGGAAGAGTTTGATCGGATTAAGAAGGCGGCAGAGAAGATTCGCAGCGATTCAGAGGTTCTTGTCGTAATCGGAATCGGAGGATCATATCTCGGAGCAAGAGCGGCGATTGAATTTTTAAAGCACAGCTTCTTTAACGTTGTATCAAAAGATACGCGTAAGGCTCCGGAAATTTATTTTGCAGGAAACAGCATCAGCAGCAAATATATGAAAGAGCTTATGGACGTAATCGGAGACAGAGATCTGTCAGTGAACGTGATTTCCAAATCGGGAACAACGACAGAACCGGCGATTGCTTTCCGTATTTTCAAATCATTTATGGAAAAGAAATACGGAGAGGAAGAAGCGGCAAAGAGAATCTATGCGACAACCGATAAGTCCAGAGGAGCGCTGAAGAAGCTTGCGGATGAGAAGGGATATGAGACCTTCGTGATTCCGGACAATGTAGGAGGACGTTTCTCCGTTACGACGGCAGTAGGACTTCTTCCGATTGCAGTAAGCGGAGCAGATATCGACAAGCTTATGGAAGGAACCGCGGCGGCAAGAAAGGAAGCTCTGGAGGCTCCCTTCGCGGAGAACAGCGCGCTGCAGTATGCGGCAGTCCGCAACATCCTTCTGCGCAAGGGTAAGGGAATCGAGGTTCTTGCCAACTATGAGCCGAGCCTGCACTATGTATCCGAGTGGTGGAAGCAGCTCTACGGCGAGAGCGAGGGAAAGGATCAGAAGGGAATCTTTCCGGCGTCTGTAGACCTTTCCACAGATCTGCACTCCATGGGACAGATGATTCAGGACGGACCGCGTAATCTCTTCGAGACGGTACTGAACATAGAAGAGAGTGAAGCAGAGCTTGTGATTGAAGAAGAGGCTGTAGATCTGGACGGACTGAACTATCTGGCAGGAAAGACTGTAGATTTTGTAAACAAGAACGCTATGAACGGTACAGTTCTTGCTCATACAGACGGAAACGTACCGAATCTGCGCATCAATATTCCCTGTCAGGACGAGTACTGCCTGGGTCAGCTTTTCTATTTCTTCGAGTTTGCAGTAGGCGTGAGCGGATACATTCTCGGCGTAAATCCCTTCAATCAGCCGGGCGTAGAAGCATACAAGAAGAATATGTTTGCCCTGCTTGGAAAGCCGGGTTATGAGAAGGAGCGCGAAGAGCTTCTTGCGAGATTGTAATGATGATACCTGATATTGTATATGAGGACGAGCACCTGCTGGTTTTATATAAACCGGCGGGTGTTCCCGTTCAGAGCGCCCGTCCGGGCGTCCGCGACTGTGAAAGTATTCTGAAGAATTATCTTCATGCGAAGAATCCGCAGAAGGGGTTTCCGTATCTTGGAATTGTTCACAGACTGGATCAGCCGGTAGAAGGTCTGACGGCGTTTGCGCTGACAAAAGAGGCGGCGGCAGCCTTAAGCCGCCAGTCAGCGTCGAGAGAAATGGAAAAATTTTATCTTGCCGTTCGTCAAAGTGTGCATAACCCGGATGTGGAAACTGTGGAAAAAGAGAAGATATGTGGAAAAGTACCTGAAAATGTGGACAATTCGGTGGAAAACTGGATAGAGTGTGTGGATTTTCTCTGGAAAAACGGAAAAACAAATTGTTCGCAGATTGTTGAAAAAACACATCCGGACGCGAAGCGGGCTGCGCTGCGCTACAGGATTTTGGGAAGAAAAGAAGGGCGCGAATTAATAGAAATTCAGCTGGAAACAGGGCGTCACCACCAGATTCGGGTGCAGATGGCAGGACGGGGAACGCCGCTTGTGGGAGACAGGAAATACGGAGAGTGGAAAAGGGATGTGGAAAATGTGGAAAAATCTTTTCCGGCGCTCTGTGCATACCGTCTTCGCCTGCGTCACCCAAAGAGTGGCAAATGGATGGAATTTAAGAGATATCCACAGAATCCGGCGTTTAAAGAGTGGTTATCCACAAAGTAATCCACATCAAGGTTAATAAGTCTGGTCTGGGTGAATATAACAGATTAAAAAATTCTCCTTTGCGCATACTGGAAGTGAGAGAACAGAAGCGCAGCAGGAGAGCGGGTATGGAGTGGATACGGAACAATTTTATTATTTTAAAGAAAATGGGAATCATAGTGGGCGTTTATCTGGGAATGAAATATCTGGTGCCTCTTCTGATTCCTTTTTTTATTGCCGCGCTGTTTGTGTGCTGGTGCTGGCCGTTTCTGCGCCGGATGCAGAGTCGGTTTCACATCAGACCTGCCTGTACGTCCGCTGTTCTGCTCCTGATCACAGGACTTCTGGCTGCGGCGGTTATCAGCGCCGCGGGACGGTATGCAGGAGAGGCGGTTCAGAAATTAGGAGAGATGCTGATGCACCCGGGAGAGGCGGAAAGGCTGCTCTATGAATGCTGTGACGGCGTGTGCAGTCTTTTACGGCTTGATACGGAGAAGGTTCATTTTTTTGTCACTGAGCAGATGGGCCAGCTTCGGGCTTCAGCCGGACAGAAGCTTCTTCCGGGAGCGTTCGGGGGTTCCTGGAAGCTTGTAAGACATGCAGGATCTTTTGGGGCGGGGCTTTTGGTGACCGTGATATCCGTTGTTCTTATGGCCGCGGATTTTGAGAAAATCAGAGAGAAGGCAAGGGAATGGAGTTTTTATGATGCGGCAGCATCGGTGATCCGGGGGATTCTGCATTCCGTGGGAGGTTATCTTCGGGCGCAGGGAATCATTATGGGGCTTGTTATGCTTTTATGCACGGCAGGCATCTGGATTTCGGGGGCTGCGTCTAATCCTGTCGCAGCAGGAATTGGGACAGGACTTCTGGACGCGTTTCCTGTTTTTGGGACGGGGACCGTGTTTCTGCCGTGGATTTTGATTCTTGTATTATTTCAGAAGAATTATACGGCGGCCCTGATTCTGGCGCTGACGTACGGAGCCTGCGTTTTGACGAGAGAGTTTCTGGAACCGAAGCTGATAGGCGGAAAGCTGGGACTTTTTCCGGTCGTGGTTCTGGCAAGCGTATATGCAGGAGTAAAGCTTTATGGATTCGGGGGAATTATTCTGGGTCCTGTCTCCGTTCTCCTAATTCAGGAGCTTTGGAGACAGGCAGATGAAAAAAGAGCAGAAGATCTGCGAAGGATGACAGAGCTGTAGAAGAAAGGAACGCCCGGAAATCTGTTATCGGAGAAAAAGGCGGATCAGTTTTTCTGAAAAAGCGGAATAAGGCTGATACCGCATTGGAAGATCCGGGTGAAAACGCTTGTCCACAATGCTTTTTTGATGGGAAAAGGTATCAAAACCGGCTTTGCCGTGATAGCTTCCCATACCGCTTTCGCCGAAGCCGCCGAACCCCATCCGGCTTGTGGCAAGATGGATAATCGTATCGTTGACACAGCCGCCGCCGAAGGAGCAGACGGAGAGAATATGCCGGGCAAGCTTTTTGTCTTTTGTAAAAAGATAAAAGGCAAGTGGATGAGGTCTTTCTTCTATGATACGGATGGCGTCCTCCAGACTGTCATAGGTCAGGACAGGAAGAAGGGGACCGAAGATTTCTTCCTGCATGACAGGATCGTTCCAGCCGGCAGGAGAGAGAAGAGTCGGTTCGATCTTCAGGGAGGCTTCGTCCGTCTGTCCTCCGTGTACAATGGTTCCGGAAGAGAGAAGGCGCGCGATACGGTGAAAATGCTTCTGGCTGATGATTTTTCCGTAGGCTGGATTGAGAAGGGGATTCGGACCGAACTGGCGCAGAATCTCTTTTTTCAGGGCGCGGATCAGATCGTCACGAATGCGGCGATCACAGAGAATGTAATCAGGAGCGACGCAGGTCTGTCCGCAGTTTAGAAATTTTCCGAAGACGATGCGCCTTGCGGCGACAGAAATATCTGCAGTCTTCTCAACGATACAGGGGCTTTTTCCGCCCAGCTCCAGCGTGATGGGCGTAAGATGCTCGGAGGCGCGGCGCATGACGAGGCTGCCCACCGTCTTTCCGCCTGTAAAGAAAATATAATCGAAGCGCTGGTTTAAAAGGCTGGCGTTTTCCTGGCGCCCTCCGGTAACGACGGAGACGTAGCAGGAAGGAAAGGAATCACGGATCAGTTTTTCAAGAACGCGGCTTGTGTGAGGCGCGTAGGCGCTCGGCTTCAGAACGGCTGTATTGCCTGCGGCAAGCGCATCGGCGAGAGGCTCAAGAGTCAGAAGCACGGGATAATTCCACGGACTCATGATAAGCACGACTCCGTAGGGCGAGGGCTTCTGAAAGCTGCGGGAGCAAAACTGAGAGAGTGGAGTGAGAACCTGCCGTTCCTTCATCCAGCGGCGCAGATGACGCCTGAGATAGCGTATCTCGCTCAGAAGAAGACCGATTTCGCACATATAGCTTTCCGCAGAGCTTTTTCCAAGATCAAGTTTCAGAGCGTTCAAAAGTTCGCTCTCGTGACAGAGAACAGCCTCTTCCAGCTTTTTTAACGCGCTTAGACGCGTCTTTGCCGGAAGCGTCCGTCCGGAGCGGAAGAAGGAACGCTGTTTTTCTGTAAGTTTCTTAATATCTGATTCCGTCATGGATGCTTCCTCCCTGAAATCTTTTTCTTATATTTTATCTATATTTTATCCCGGATTCACGCAAAACGTCAAGGAAGCCGGAAACATAGCTAAATAGAAGTAACTATTCAACCATGCATCTCGGATTTGCGCAGCTAACGCTGCTCACCGCCGCATACGCGGCTAAATCCTCGATTTGGGCTAAGCGCCCTATGTCTGAGAATGACAAAATCTCTCTGCAAGCCAGCTTGCATCGAGTTTTTGCCATTCTCAGCCGCATGGCTGAATAGTTACAAGAATACAAGGGAAATGCGCGCGGAAACCTTGACAAAGAACGTCTGCGGGTAATAAAATAGCAGAAGATACGCCCTGTGGGGCAGTCTGGAAAAGGAAAGCGAGACAAAGCCGCAGGACGGCGAGAGGAGAAAGAATATGGCGAAGGAGAAAAAACTGGTAGAAGAGATCACTTCGATGGACGTGGATTTTGCCCAGTGGTACACAGACGTAGTAAAAAAAGCGGAACTGACAGATTATACAAGCGTAAAGGGCTGCATGGTAATCAAGCCGGCAGGATATGCGATTTGGGAAAATATTCAGAAGGAGCTGGACACACGGTTTAAGGCGACGGGAGTAGAAAATGTTTATCTTCCGATGTTTATTCCGGAGAGCCTGCTTCAGAAAGAGAAAGATCATGTAGAAGGCTTTGCACCGGAGGTTGCATGGGTGACTCACGGCGGAATGGATCCGCTGCAGGAGCGTATGTGTGTGCGTCCCACGTCAGAGACACTCTTCTGTGATTTTTATGCAAAGGAGATTCAGTCCTACCGTGATCTTCCGAAGGTATACAATCAGTGGTGCTCCGTAGTGCGCTGGGAGAAGACAACACGTCCTTTCCTGCGTTCCAGAGAGTTCCTGTGGCAGGAGGGCCACACGGCTCATGCGACGGCAGAGGAAGCGGAGGAGCGTACCCAGCAGATGCTGAACGTATATGCGGACTTCTGCGAGGAGGTGCTGGCGATTCCCGTTATCCGCGGACGCAAGACAGACAAAGAGAAGTTTGCAGGAGCAGAGGCGACCTATACGATCGAGGCTCTGATGCACGACGGAAAGGCGCTGCAGTCCGGTACGAGCCATAACTTCGGAGACGGTTTTGCAAAAGCATTCGGCATTCAGTATACGGCAAAGGATAATACGCTTCAGTACGTTCATCAGACCTCATGGGGAATGACGACTCGTATGATCGGAGCGATCATTATGGTTCACGGAGACAACAGCGGTCTTGTTCTTCCGCCGCGCATCGCACCGGTTCAGGTTATGGTGATTCCGATTGCGCAGCATAAGGAAGGCGTTCTTGATAAGGCGTTTGCTATCCGCGACGAGCTTCTCAAGTCCGGCTTCAAGGTAAAGGTTGACGATTCGGATAAGAGTCCGGGATGGAAGTTCTCCGAGCAGGAGATGAAGGGTATTCCGGTTCGTATCGAGATTGGACCGAAGGATATCGAGGCAAATCAGGCTGTTATTGTACGGCGCGATACGCGTGAGAAGATCGTAGCATCTCTTGAAGATCTTTCTGTCAAATTATCAGAGGTTCTGGAGACTATGCAGAAGGAAATGCTGGAGAGAGCAAGAGCGCATCGTGAGGCGCATACTTACGACGCGCATAACTATGAAGAGTTTGTAGAGATTGTAAATGAAAAACCGGGCTTTGTACGCGGTATGTGGTGCGGAGATCAGGCATGCGAGGACAAGATTAAAGAAGATACGACGGCGACGTCGCGCTGTATGCCGTTCCATCAGGAAAAGATTTCTGACGTCTGCGTCTGCTGCGGAAAGCCGGCAAAATCTCTTGTATATTGGGGAAAGGCATACTAAAATGCAGATTCAGATTCCGGAAAAAGCGAACCAGGTGATATCTGTGCTGACGAAGGCAGGCTTTGAGGCGTATGCCGTCGGAGGCTGTGTCCGCGACGCCATTTTAGGGCGGGAAGCGGCAGACTGGGATATCACCACAAACGCCAGACCGGAAGAGGTGAAGGCTCTCTTTCCGCGGACTCTCGACACGGGGCTGCAGCATGGGACTGTGACGGTCATGCAGGGAAAAGAGGGCTTTGAGGTGACGACTTACCGGGTGGACGGAGAGTATCTCGACGGGCGCCATCCGGAAAAGGTTACATTTACGCCCAGCCTTACAGAAGATTTGAAGAGAAGAGACTTTACGATCAATGCGATGGCATATAATGATCAGGAGGGTCTGATTGACATTTTTGACGGGATGGGAGACTTAAGACGCGGTCAGATCCGTTGTGTGGGCGATCCGGAAGAGCGGTTCACAGAGGATGCCCTGCGGATCTTAAGAGCCGTGCGTTTTTCGGCACAGCTTGGCTTTTCCGTAGAGAGCAGGACGAGAGCCGCACTTTCCAGGTTTGCTCCGAATCTGCGCAAGGTAAGCGCAGAGAGAATCCAGACGGAGCTTCTGAAGCTTCTTGTTTCTCCCCATCCGGAAAAAATGAGAGAGGTCTGGGAGACAGGGATTACGGCAGTCGTCCTTCCGGAGTTTGACGCCTGTATGAATACGCCGCAGAATAATCCGCATCACTGCGGGACAGTGGGCGAGCACACGCTGAAGACTCTTGCCGGGACGGAGGCTGAGAAGACGCTGCGTCTGGCGGCGCTTTTCCATGATATAGGAAAGCCTCAGACACGAACAACCGATGAAGAGGGCGTCGATCACTTTTATTGCCACGCAGAGACCGGAGCAGGAATGACAGATGCGATTCTGCGCCGCCTGAAGTTTGACAATGAGACGCGCAGGCGCGTCGTAAGACTTGTGCGGACGCATGACGATCTGCGGGACGTATCGGGAGCGCGCGCCGTAAGAAGGGCTGTACACCGGATCGGGGCGGACATTTTCCCGGATTATCTTAAGCTACGCAGGGCAGATATTCTGGCGCAGAATCCGGCAGGGCAGCAGGAAAAGCTGAAAGCGCTGGAAGAGGCAGAGAGACTTTATCAGGAGATCTTAAGAGAGAAAGACTGCCTGACTCTGAAAGAGCTTGCCGTTACAGGAAGAGATCTGATAGAAGCAGGAATAGAGCCGGGGCCGGCTCTTGGAGAGACGCTGAACCGCCTTCTGGAGCTTGTAATAGAAGAACCTCAGCACAATACAAAAGAATATCTTTTAAAAAGCATCATAGGAATTATTTAGCCATGCATCTCAGATTTACGCAGCTAACGCTGCAAGCCAACTTGCGTCGAGTTTTTGCCATTCTCAGCCGCATGGCTGAATAGTTATGAATAATCCCCCCTGTTTCCTCATAGATTTGAAGGGAACGGGGGGATTTTTGTGAACGAAAAAGGACTGCAAATCTTAGAGCAGTATGAAATCAGATTAATCAGGAGCTTCGGAGGACGCGGAGCCATTATGCTGGAGACAGATCAGGGACTGAAAATGCTGAAGGAATTTGCGGGTTCTCAGACAAAACTTCCCTGCGAACAGAGACTTCTTAAACGTCTGGAAGAGGAAGGCGTATGCCGGACGGACAGAATTTTACCGAACCGTCAGGGAGAGCTTGTATCAACGGGCGAGTATGAGACGTTATATATTTTGAAGAGCTGGCCTTCAGGACGAGAATGTGATCCGAGAAACGAGGAGGAGCTGTGCAGAAGTATGAAGCTGCTGGCACAGATTCACCGCACGGCGCGCGGCGGGATTCTTGATCAGGAAGAATCGGAAAAAGGACGGTTCTGCGGCGTCAGAAGGTGCGGGGAACTGGAAAAGCGCAACAGAGAGCTGAAGCGTGCCCGCAGCTTTATCAGAGGAAGGCATAAAAAAGGAAGTTTCGAGCTTTTGTTTCTGAAATATGCGGAAGAAATTCTGCGTTCCGGAGAGCTGGCTCTCGCGAAGCTGGAGGATTCTGCGGCGGAAGCTCTCTATGAGCAGGCGTGCAGGGAAGAGCATATCTGTCACGGAGAGTTTGTTCATCATAATATTTTTCCGGGAAGGCAGGAAACGGCGGCTGTCAATTTTCAGCATTTTGAAATAAACGTTCAGATAAACGATATCTGTCTCTTCCTGCGGAAGATCATGGAGAAGCACGGCTGGAACGAATCGCTTGCTCGGAAAATGCTTTCCGCCTATGAAAAGGAGCGTCGGCTTTCGGGAGAAGAGCTTTATTATCTGGCTGTAAACTTGAGCTACCCTGAAAAGGTGTGGAAGCTGATTCATCACTATTATCATACAAACAAAGCGTGGGTTCCGGAGAAAAGCGCGGAAAAACTGGAGACTTTTCTGGAGCAGGATATGAGAAGACAGGAAATGATACGCGGAATGTTTCAGATAGAGACAAAATGAGAGTAAAATCAGCCGGCGACTGCCGGAACTCCCTGATAATTCATTGACTTTTATACCCGTACAATTTACAATTATATGTAAATGAGGACAGTTCGTTTTCATAATTATAAGAATGGGGTGAAGAGCGATGTACATGGATGATTACAAACGCTGGCTGGAAGCAGAACTGGAGGACCCGGCTCTGAAAGAGGAACTGGAAGCGATTCAGGGAAAGGATGAAGAGATTAAGGAGCGGTTTGCAGTAGCTCTGAAATTTGGAACGGCAGGACTCAGAGGCGTGCTGGGAGCAGGCTCCAACCGCATGAATATCTATGTAGTGCGTCAGGCGACTCAGGGTCTTGCGAACTGGGTGAAGACGCAGGGCGGAAACCAGCTTGTGGCAATCAGCTATGACAGCCGTATCAACAGCGACGTATTTGCAAAGACGGCTGCCTGCGTGCTGGCGGCGAACGGAATCAAGGTACGGATTTACGACGCACTGATGCCGGTTCCCGCACTGAGCTTTGCGACGCGCTATTATGAAGCCAATGCAGGAATTATGGTTACAGCGTCTCACAATCCTGCCAAATATAACGGATATAAGGCGTACGGACCGGACGGCTGTCAGATGACAGATGAGGCGGCTGACATTGTATATGCAGAGATTCAGAAGACGGATATCCTGACAGGAGCCAAAATGATGAGCTTTGAGGACGGTCAGAAGGCAGGGCTTATCGAATATGTGGGAGAGGACTGCAAGGAAGCTCTCTATGCGGCGATTGAGGCGCGCAGCGTGCGTCCCGGTATCTGCAAAACGGCAGGACTTAAGCTGGTTTATTCTCCGCTGAATGGTTCCGGACTTGTTCCCGTTATGCGCGTCCTGAAAGATATCGGAATTACGGATGTGACGATTGTTCCGGAGCAGCAGTATCCGGACGGTAATTTTCCGACCTGCCCGTATCCGAATCCGGAGATTTTCGAGGCGCTTCGTCTCGGACTGGAGCTGGCAAAGAAGACAGAGGCAGATCTGATGCTGGCAACCGATCCCGATGCCGATCGTGTCGGCATCGCGATGAAATGTCCCGACGGCAGCTACGAGCTTGTATCCGGAAATGAAGTAGGCGTACTGCTTCTTGACTATATCTGCGCAGGAAGGATCGAAAACGGTACGATGCCTGAGAAGGCGGTAGCTGTGAAATCTATTGTATCCACGCCTCTTGCAGACGCTGTGGCAAAGAATTACGGCGTGGAGTTAAGAAGCGTTCTTACAGGCTTTAAATGGATTGGAGATCAGATTGCCCGTCTTGAGGCGGCAGGAGAGGTTGACCGCTTTATCTTTGGATTTGAGGAAAGCTATGGTTACCTGGCGGGACCTTATGTGCGTGATAAGGATGCGATTATCGGATCGATGCTTATCTGCGAGATGGCAGCTTACTATAGAAGCATCGGTTCCTCTGTAAAGCAGAGACTGGAAGAGATTTATGAGAAATTCGGACGTTATCTTAACAAAGTAGACAGTTTCGAGTTCCCGGGACTGTCCGGCATGGATAAGATGGCGGGAATTATGGATGAACTCAGAAGCAATCCGCCTGAGAAGATCGGAAAGTACAGCGTCGAGAAAGTGACAGACTTTAAGAAACCGGAGGAGACAGGACTTCCGGCGGCAAATGTACTGATTTACAGACTGGAGGGCGGAGCAGAAGTAATCGTACGTCCGTCCGGAACGGAGCCGAAGATTAAGACATACTTTACCACCCTTGGAAAAGACCTTGCGGAAGCGCAGGCACAGAAGGACGAGCTTGCCGAAGCTCTGAAACCGATATTTGCATAAAGAAGAAGGGGCAGGATCTGAGAAAGGTCCTGCCCGTTTTGAAGCGGAGGAATTATTGTGATGGATGATCAGGAAAAACGTTATACTTATGAGGAACTGCTGGAAATAGTCAGAGTGCTTCGCAGTGAGCATGGCTGTCCCTGGGACAGGAAACAGACGCACGAAAGCATGATTCGCTGTCTTCGGGAAGAGAGCGAGGAAGTCGTGCAGGCGATTGAAAATAAGGATGATGAGAATCTTTGTGAGGAGCTGGGCGACGTAATGCTTCAGGTGCTGATGCACAGCCAGATAGCTGCGGAGGAAAACAGGTTTACGATAGACGATGTGGTGGATATGCTGGCGCACAAACTGGTACGCCGTCATCCGCATGTATTTGGCGGGTCAGAGGCGCTGACGGCAGAGGAAGGACTGGCAAGCTGGGAGGCTGTAAAACGGCTGGAAAAGGAAGAACGCGCCCGGAGAAAAAAACAGGAAACTCCTTGACAAATATATAAGAAACGGGTATAAATAGGAAAGAAGATATGGAGAACGCACACACAGACATATCATCAAAATTATAAAGAAGATTATGATTAGGAGGAATTACCCTATGAACAGAATGGAATTAGTTGCAGCGATTGCAGAGAAGAGCGAGCTGTCTAAGAAAGACGCAGAGAAAGCGCTGAAAGCTTTCACAGACGTTGTTGCAGAAGAGCTGAAGAAGGGCGAGAAGATCCAGCTGGTAGGCTTCGGAACCTTCGAGGTATCTGAGAGAGCCGCAAGAGAGGGAAGAAATCCGCAGACAGGCGAGACCATGACGATCGCAGCTTCCAAGTCTCCGAAATTCAAGGCTGGAAAAGCTCTGAAGGATGCGCTGAACTAATCTATGCGTCTGGACAAGTATTTAAAGATATCCCGCTTAATCAAGCGGAGGACTGTAGCAAATGAAGCCTGCGACGCAGGGCGGGTTCTGGTCAATGGGAAGACTGCCAAGGCATCTGTGAATGTCAAGGTCGGCGATGAAATAGAGATACAGTTTGGAAGTAAATCCGTACGGGTGGAGGTACTTGACGTACAGGAGACTATCCGTAAGGAGGAAGCGAAGGAATTATACCGTTATCTTTAAATTCCGGAATAAAAGAGAAGACCTTCTAATATATTTAACAGTAGATTAAATATGTTAGGAGGTCTTTTTGTGGAAGAAAAGCAGTATGCGAAGGCGCACAAAATCCTGCTGAACAATAGAAGGACAGGTACTGTGAGCGGAGTAACAGACGTGATATCCTTTGATATCGCAGAGATTCTTCTGGAGACGGAACAGGGGATGCTGACGATCAAGGGCGCGGATCTTCATGTAAACCGCCTGACACTGGAGAAGGGCGAGGTGGACATCGAAGGGCGGATCGACAGCATGGCGTATTCAGAGGTGACGGATTTCCATAAGGCGGGAGCGTCCCTGCTCGGTCGTCTCTTTAAATAAATATGAGTCAGGGAATTATTCTGGAACTGTATTTTTTTGTGCGCGCCCTTTTTCTGGGAGTTCTGCTTGCCCTGTGCTACGATCTGATCCGGCTGTTCCGCAGGCTGATTCCTCATGGAAAGGCAGCCGTGGCAGGAGAGGACGCCGCATACTGGCTGGGCTGCGGAATTCTGATATTCCGGATGATGTACGAGGTGAACAGCGGCGCGATTCGCGGCTTTGCCATAGCTGCCGTTGTAATAGGAATGTTGCTGTGTATGCTGCTGGAAAAACTGTTAAATACAGTTAGAAAGAAATTGCATAATTCAGTAAAGAAGGGTATAATAAAAAAGAAGTCTGTATAAAGGAGGAAACTGTCATGGCGACAAAGACGCAGCGTGCGATGAAAAGAAAAAAGCGTATGGAATTCCGGCTGATTGTTTTTACCGTTCTGTGTTTGCTGCTTGTGGCATCCTTCGGTAAGATAAGGCTTCAGCAGAAGAACGACGCCTACCGCCGTCAGGAGGAGGAGCTTCTCGCACAGATTTCGGAGGAGGAAGAGCGTACGGAAGAGATTGAAGAGCTTAGAAAGTACGTTCAGACGAAGAAGTATGTGGAGGAAGTTGCCAAAGAGCGTCTGGGTCTTGTGTATGAGAATGAGATCCTGTTTAAGGCGGAAGAATAAGAAGAACCAGGTGGAAACGATACTGCCGTTCTGCAGAAGAGAAGCTGCGGAAACGGCAGTTTTTTTCGTTAGAAAAGATTTTCACGGGAGTTTATCTTCTTAAAAAAGATTCTATGTCCGAATTTGTCTTAATTTTCCAGAAAACAGGAACAGTATTTGACAAAATATTTGATTTCCGTACTCTATAATACCCAATCACACAGACACACACAGAAGATTAGGAGGATTAGAGCATGAGACGGGAAGAAGAACAGCAGAAGACGGGGCATTTTGGATGGCTCTACGGAATTACGGCAGGCGCCTGCGTGGCTGCTATGCAGATAGGTATGGGGATGTTTCAGATGGAGAGAGAGTACGCAGTATTTATGGGGGCGGCGCAGGGGCTTCTTGTCTGTTCGCTGACTGTGATCTGCGGAAGTATGATGGAATGGCTTCTCCGTCCACTTCCCCTGTCTGACGAGGACAACGCGTTTCATCCGGCGCGCGCCCGGGTGAGAGAGTACGGAGCGGCATTCCGCAATCTGGCGCAGAGCTTTTCCGGTCTGCCATCAGGAGGGATACAAAACGGCAGCGCGGGAGGCGTTCTCTCCGGTACAGACGGAGCGGCGCTCGATACGCCGGCAAAGACAGAGCTTTTGTGGAATACGCGGCTTAAGGAAAACAGAGCCGCTGTGGCAGTGCAGCTCAACGAGATGGCGCAGATTATGACAGATACTGTAGAGTACGCATGGGATACGCAGAAGGACGAAGAGCTGGAGGACAGACTTGGAAGAAAGCTGCGGGCTATGGGGCTTGCCGTTCATTCCGTCCTTGTGTATCAGGAGGAACACAGACGGCAGGAGGTCTACCTGACAGTGAATACAAAGCGCAGGCGCTGTGTGTCAGTTCGGGATATTGCCGCCGTTCTGACAAAGCTTATGAAGAAACCTATGATGCCTGCCAGAGACAGCCGCGCCTTTGTGGGAGGAGAACGAGTGACCGTTCTGTTCGTGGAGAGGACAAATTTTCAGGTGATTTACGGGATGGAAAAGGCAGTCAAGGGAAAGGAGCAGATATCCGGAGATAATTTTTCTCTGTATCACTGCAGGGAGGGGCAGTTCATTGGAGCGCTTTCCGACGGTATGGGTTCCGGCGCGGAGGCGTACAGAGAGAGCGAGATGGTGATTGATCTTCTGGAACAGTTTCTGGAGGCGGGCTTTTCCAAGGAGACGGCTGTCCGCATGATCAACTCGGCGCTGATTGTGCGCTCTGACGCGCAGATATTTTCTACGATTGATATTGCCTCTCTGGATCTTTACACAGGGGTATGCGAGTTTCTGAAAGTAGGGGCATCGACGACATTCATACGGAGAGAAAACTGGGTGGAGACGATCTCTTCCACAAGCCTTCCGGCAGGTGTTTTTCACAAGCTTGATCCTGACTGTACAGGGAGAAAGCTCTATAACGGCGACATGGTGATTATGGTGACGGACGGCGTTCTGGACGCTCTCCCGGCGGCGCATCAGGAGAGTCTGATGAAGGATATTATTATGGAGCATGACACGGGAAATCCGTCGGAGCTTGCTTCTTATATTCTGGGGCGTGTCCGTCAGTACAGAGAAAAGGAGCCGTCCGACGATATGACGGTGCTTGTTATGGGACTTGTAAAATACTGAGTCCATTGACTTTCGGAAGACTTTGCCTGTATACTAAGCACAGATGTGGGGCGCAGAAAGACTGCGGAAAAAGACCGAAGAGCAAAGGAGCCGGACAGATGCAGGGACGGGTAAGGGCTTATGCCGAAAAATATCATATGATTGAGCCGGGAGGCAGGACAGTGGCAGGCGTATCGGGAGGACCGGATTCCGTATGCCTGCTTTTCCTGCTGAAAGACCTCTGCGGAGAGAAAAAGAATGAGCTTTCGGCTGTCCACGTTCATCACGGTCTGAGAGGAAAAGAAGCGGACGGGGACGAGGCTTTTGTGCGCGAACTGTGCAGACAGCTGAAAATTCCGCTTACCGTATGTTCGTTTGATGTGAGAAGACGGGCGGAGGAGGAAAAGCTGACGCTGGAGGAAGCGGGAAGACTCTGCCGCTATGAAGCCTTTCAGAAGGAGGCGGAGCGCCTCGGCGGCGCAAGAATTGCCGTGGCGCATCATGAGGACGATCAGGCGGAGACCGTTCTTTTCCATTTGTTCCGGGGAACAGGTCTGCGCGGTCTGTGCGGAATGGAGCCTGTGCGCGGGGATATCATACGACCGCTTCTCGGCGTGTCGAGAGAGGAGATTCTTGACTGGCTGAAAAAAAGGGAGATTCCCTGGAGGACGGACAGCACCAACGAGGAGACGGAATATACAAGAAATAAGCTCCGCAGAGAAATTTTTCCCCTTGTTCATGCAGAAATCAATCCGCGGGCTTCCGTTCATGTGGCAGAGCTGGCAGAGGAGCTGTCGCAGACAGAGAGGTATCTGGAACGGCAGACAGAAGAGGCTTTCGCTTCCTGTGTTACGGTTCAGGACGGAGAGATTCTGGCAGACAGGGAGAAGCTTCTTGAGCTTGATCCTGTGATTGCAGCGAGGACAGCGCGCCGCATGATGGAATGTATGGGAGGACTGAAAGATATCGACAGAGTCCATATCCGTCTTATTCTGGAGCTTGCAAAGAAGCAGACAGGCAGAAAAATCGATTTGCCCGGAGACATTCAGGCAGGGCGGGAATATGGATGGCTCCGGCTGTCAAAGAAAACGTCGGACGGCAGAGGATGCGCAGAAGCGAAGGCGGAAGGTGAAAAGAAAGAGGAGAAAAAAGAAGAAAGAAAAGAGGAGGAGGCGCTGCGCCCGGAGATTCCGGGAACTCTGTGCATCGGTACGCAGAAGTGGAATTTTGAGCTGGAAAGCGCCCAAAAAGATCAAAATATTCCGGAAAAAACATATACGAAATGGTTTGATTATGATAAAATTAAAAGATATCTGGAAATCCGCAGAAAAAAACCAGGAGATTATCTGGAGATTAATAAAGAGCATGGAAGAAAGAAGCTGAAAGCGTATTTCAGGGATGAGAAGATTCCGGCGGCACAGAGGGAAGGTCTGCATCTTCTGGCAGACGGAGACCATATTCTCTGGGTTCCGGGACATCGTATCAGCGAAGGATATAAGGTGACGGCGGAGACGACAAGGATATTGAAAGTACAGATTGATGGAGGAGAGGACGATGGCTGAGAAAATCAGAGTAATGATTCCGGAGGAAGAAGTGGATGCGAAGATAAAGGAGCTGGGCGCTGCAATCAGCGAGAAGTTTGCCGGCGAAGAGGTACATCTTATCTGTATCCTGAAGGGCAGCGTATTCTTTGTATGCGAGCTTGCAAAACGAATTACAGTTCCGGTAACCATAGATTTCATGCAGGTGTCAAGCTACGGGGCAGAGACGAAATCAAGCGGCGTGGTGCGCCTGAGTAAGGATCTGGATGAACCCTTGCAGGGAAAAAATGTGATTATTGTGGAAGATATTATTGACTCGGGAAGAACGCTCAGCCATCTGGTGAAGCTTCTTGGACAGAGGAATCCCAAGACCATGACGCTGTGTACGCTTCTCGATAAGCCGTCCCGCAGAGTCGTGGATGTAGATGTGGAGTATACAGGTTTTCAGATCCCGGATGAGTTTGTGGTAGGCTATGGTCTTGACTACGATCAGAAATACCGGAATCTTCCCTATATCGGTGTGATTGAGTTTACAGACTAGGAGGACAGGAGTTGAATAACAGACAGTTTCGGGTATCGGGATTTTCGATGGCCGTGCTTATTCTTATCATCATGCTGTTTATTCAGTATGTGGCGAATATGGACATGGAAAACCTGTACAGTTATAACCAGTTTGAACAGGCGGTAGCAAATAAGGAAGTGATCAGCGCAGTGATCGTTCCCTCAGAGGCTACGCCCACAGGAGTCGTACGCCTTATGATGAAGGACGGCTCCAGACAGAACGTAAATGTGCCGGATACCGTGCAGGCGCGTGATCTTCTGCTCAAGGCAGATATCAACGTAGCGTTTTCGAGCGTAAAGGGAGAGGGCTGGCTCAGTACGATAGGTGTTCCTCTTCTTGTGGCGGTTGTGACCGTCTCGCTTATGATGATGATGCTGAACCGGCAGAATGCCGGCGGAGGCGGGAAAATGATGGATTTCGGCAAGAGCCGTGCCAGAATGACGACACAGGAACAGATTCACACGACCTTCAAGAATGTGGCGGGACTTCAGGAGGAAAAGGAAGATCTTCGGGAGATTGTAGACTTTCTGAAACTTCCGGAGAAGTATGTCCGCGTAGGAGCGCGCATTCCGAAGGGAGTTCTTCTGGAGGGACCTCCGGGAACAGGTAAGACGCTGCTTGCAAAAGCGGTGGCAGGAGAAGCGGGAGTTCCGTTTTTCAGCATTTCCGGTTCTGACTTTGTAGAGATGTTTGTGGGTGTCGGCGCGTCCCGTGTCCGCGACCTGTTTGCGGACGCAAAGAGAAACTGCCCCTGCATCGTATTTATCGACGAGATTGACGCGGTAGCCAGAAGGCGCGGAAGCGGCATGGGCGGCGGTCATGACGAGCGCGAGCAGACGCTGAACCAGCTTCTTGTAGAGATGGACGGCTTCGGCGTGAACGAAGGAATTATCGTGATGGCGGCGACGAACCGTGTAGATATTCTTGATCCGGCGATTCTGCGTCCGGGACGTTTTGACAGGAAAATCGTAGTAGGCAGACCGGATGTGCGCGGACGCGAGGAAATTCTTCAGGTACATGCGAAAAATAAACCTCTGTCAGAGGATGTGGATTTGAAGCAGGTTGCGCAGACGACGGCAGGAATGACGGGAGCCGATCTGGAAAATCTGATGAATGAGGCGGCAATTCTTGCGGCAAAGGAAGACAGACCTTATATTATACAGGACGATATCCGCAAGTCCTTTGTAAAGGTCGGTATCGGAGCAGAAAAGAAAAGCCGCGTGGTATCTGAGAAGGAAAAGAAAATTACCGCTTACCATGAGGCAGGCCACGCAATTCTTTTCCATGTGCTTCCGGACGTGGGACCTGTCTATACTGTCTCGATCATTCCCACAGGCATAGGCGCGGCAGGATATACGATGCCTTTGCCTGAAAAAGACGAGATGTTTAATACAAAGGGAAAGATGCTTCAGGATATTCAGGTAAGCCTCGGCGGACGTATCGCAGAGGAACTGATTTTTGACGATATCACAACGGGAGCGTCGCAGGATATCAAGCAGGCTACGCAGGTGGCAAGAGCCATGGTTACGAAGTACGGCATGTCGGAGGAGCTGGGACTTGTAAGTTATGATTCTGACGAGGAGGTCTTCCTTGGCAGGGATTACGGACATACAAAGAATTACGGCGAAAGCGTTGCGGCGAGAATTGATGCAGAGATTAAGCGCATCGTAGACGAGTGTTACGATAAAGCAAAAGAGATTATCGTGGAATACAGGGGCGTTCTTGATGCTGCGGCAGAGCTTCTGATGCAGAAAGAGAAGATAACGAGAGAAGAATTTGAGGCTCTTTTTGATGATTCGTCATTATCATGAAAGTGACTTGTGAAAACTATACAAAAACGAATTGCAATTTTTGTGAAGTTTGTGCACACTTATTTGGGGACTGTGATATAATCATACTTGTAAAACCCCCAATACATTATATAGTTTTTGCTACACCCCATAAGTAAAAGAAATACCTTCTCCTGAAACAGACAGCGCAAGCTGTCTGTTTCACTTTATGGAGGAAAATGGTTGTAATACCCCCTTTAATACTATACAATAGGCATAGGCAAGAGTGTATGCAGAAAGAGGGAAAACATGGAAAGTATGAATTTGAGGGCACTGTATGCAGATGAGTCCTGTGCATACAGGATTCCGCTGGAGGCTGAACCGGGAGACTGTGTGACGCTTCGGTTTCGTACAGGGAAGGACGATGTAGATCAGGTCTTTTTCATCAGCGGAGAAGACCGCAGAGAGATGAAGAAGGTATCCACAGAAGGCTATTTTGATTATTATGAAATACAGGAAGAAGTAGGAACGGAGATAATCCGTTATTTCTTTGAGATTCATTCCGGCGAGGAAAGAGTCTTTTATAATAAGCAGGGTGTGACGGACGACCTGCAAAGCTGCTATGCATTTGGAATTATTCCGGGATTTTCCACGCCGGACTGGGCTAAGGGCGCAGTGATGTATCAGATTTATGTAGACCGCTTCTGTAACGGCGATCCGTCCAACGATGTGCTGACAGGCGAGTACAGCTATATCGGAAAGCAGGTAGACCGGGTGGAGGACTGGGATGAATGTCCGAAAGCCATGGATGTGAGAAGCTTTTACGGCGGAGATTTGCAGGGAATCCTGGATAAGCTGGACTATCTTCAGGATCTCGGCGTAGAAGTCATTTATATGAATCCGATTTTTGTTTCGCCGTCAAACCACAAATACGATTGTCAAGATTATGATTATATCGATCCGCATTTTGCAGTGATCGCAGAGGACGGAGGAGAGCTTCTGCCGCCCGGAGAACTGAACAATAAAAAGGCGTCAAAGTATATCAAACGTGTGGTAGACAAAAAGAATCTGGAAGCAAGCAACCAGTTTTTCATCCACTTTGTGGAGGAGGTTCACAGACGCGGAATGCGCGTGCTTCTGGACGGCGTGTTTAATCACTGCGGCTCCTTTAATAAATGGCTGGATCGGGAACGCCTTTATGAGAATAACAGCGACTATCCGAAGGGCGCTTATATTTCGGAGAGCAGCCCTTACCGTCGGTTCTTTAAATTCAACAATACCCACGACTGGCCTTATAACGGCTATTACGACGGCTGGTGGGGTCATAAGACACTGCCGAAGCTCAGCTACGAGACCTCGAAGGAGCTTTACGATTATATTATGAGAATTGCCCGCAAATGGGTTTCTCCTCCGTACAACGTGGACGGATGGCGGCTTGACGTGGCGGCGGATCTGGGAATGTCGTCAGAGTTTAACCACAGATTCTGGAAAGATTTCCGGAAAAATGTGAAGGAGGCAAATCCGGACGCGGTAATTTTTGCGGAGCATTACGGAGACGCTTCGGCATGGCTTCAGGGCGACGAATGGGATTCGATTATGAATTACGATACCTTTATGGAGCCGCTGACCTGGTATCTGACAGGTATGGAGAAGCACAGCGATGCTTACAATCCCAGGCTTCTGAATAATATGGATGCGTTCATCGATACGCTGCGTGTAAAATCAGCGGCATTTTACGGACAGTCCTTTATGGTGGCGATGAACCAGCTTTCCAATCACGATCATTCTCGTTTTCTTACAAGAACGAATCACAAAGTGGGACGCGTAGGAGAGCTGGGCAGCCAGGCTGCGGAGGAGGATGTCTCGATTCCCGTCTTCCGCGAGGCTGTGACGGTGATGATGACGTGGCATGGAGCGCCGACGATTTACTATGGAGACGAGGCGGGCGTCTGCGGATTTACAGATCCGGACAGCCGGAGAACGTATCCATGGGGGCATGAAGACAAAGAACTGATTGCCTTCCACAAGGCGATGATTCAGATCAGAAAAGATAATCCGGCGTGCCGCACGGGAAGCGGAAAGCCGATTTATACAGAAGGCGGACATTTTGCATTCGGTAGATTTCTTGAGGATAATTATGTAGTGACGGTACTGAATAACACGGAGGAAGGATGCCGGCTCATGCTTCCCGTATGGGAGACGGGCGTGCCTGACGGCGTGCTGATGCAGCGTCAGATTCTGAGTTATGAGAAGGGATTTACGCTGGAAAAGGCAAATTATCTGGTGTCAAATGGAGAACTGGAGATTTTTATGCCTCCGTATTCGGCTGCCGTGCTGAATTATAAGGGCGAGCAGGTTATGTGGGAGGAATATCAGTCCCCGGCTTCCCTGTGGAGTGAGAAAGAATGATAAAAGCATTTTTGAGGGCGGCGCTGAAACCGCTGTCCTTTATTCCTGCGATTGTGATGATGTATCTGATTTACAGCTTTTCAGCGCAGGACGGAACCGCCTCCGGCAATCTGAGCTACCGGGTGAGCGAGATTATTGTCGAGACGGCAAACGAGGCTTTTGAGCTGAACTGGACGGAGCAGCAGGAGGCTCATTATATCGAGAGGATTCACTATCCGGTGCGGAAGCTGGCTCATATGACGGAATATTTCCTTCTGGCTATGTCGGTTTCCCTGCCGCTGTATGTATACAGGGTGCGGGGAATCTGGCTTTTGCTTCTGGCAGGTTCCATCTGCGTGGGCTTTGCCTGTCTGGACGAATATCACCAGTCCTTCGTGGCGGGGAGAGGACCGTCCAAAAAAGACGTCATGATAGACAGCATCGGAATAGCGGCGGGAGTTCTGCTGGTGCAGATCATTTGCTTTATCGGAAGGGTGACGGTATTTCGTCCGCTGGCTAAGAAGAGAAGGACGTGAAGCATCGTCCTGTGACAAAGGAGAAAAGGAAATGTCGGGAATAGAGAAGGTATACGCCATGGTTCTTCGGGGCAAGGCGAAATCAGTGGAGCTGGCTGTGAAGGAAGCGCTGGCTGAGGGCTGCAATCCGGAAAAGATTCTGAACCAGGGAATGATCGAGGCGATGGATGAAGTGGGACGGCAGTTCAAAGAAGGGAAAATTTTTGTTCCGGAGATGCTAGTCGCAGCCAGAGCCATGAAAAAGGGCGTAGAGATTCTGAAGCCCTGTCTTGTGGCAGGAAGCACGGGGGCGGCAGGAAAGGCGATTATCGGAACAGTGGCAGGAGATCTGCATGATATCGGAAAGAACCTCGTAGCGATGATGCTGGAATCGGCAGGCTTTGAAGTTCTTGATCTGGGAGTGGACGTTTCCAGAGAAAAATTTGCAAAGGCAGTGGAGCAGAATCCGGACGCTGCCCTTGTATGCTGTTCGGCGTTGCTCACGACGACGATGCCGGCGCTGAAAGATACGGTTTCCTATCTGAACCGCTTTCCGTTCCGGAAAAATATAAAAATTATGGTCGGAGGCGCTCCGGTGACGCAGACCTTCGCAGAGGAGATTGGGGCGGACGCTTATACAGAAAATGCCGCCGCCTGCGCACAGCGTGCCAGAGAGCTGATGAAAGAGCTGTAAACGGAAGAGCTTTAGTCTGGATAAAACAGTATTCCTGAAGCAAGGTAAAATAAAGAGTAATTATTCAGCCATGCATCTCGGACTTGCGCAGCTAACCGCCGCATGGCTGAATAGTTAAAATAAAAATGAAAAATTTAAAAATTTTACTGGACAAAGTGAGAAACATATGGTAATATAACTAATGCTGACGGAAACGAAAGCAAATCGGCGTGTGGCTCAGCTTGGTAGAGCGCTACGTTCGGGACGTAGAGGTCGCAGGTTCAA